>QNBI01000147.1 GCA_003641675.1 Spirochaetota bacterium
AGAAACCCTGTTTTCAGACTGTCAGTTTCTAAAACTTTTCCATTATCGGAATATGAAAGTTCTTTCCTTCCTTCCATCCAGCTCATAGTTGCCCCCCTTAAGAGGGGAAATATAGTCCAGCTTATCTTTGATGCTATATATTCCTCGCCTACAAAGAATTTTCCCTGCCCGAAACCGGGATACCTTAAAAGCCCCTTATAATCCAAAGACAGACTTCCGGTTTTAGAAGGCAGAATCTGGAAACTGGTATTCATGCTTAACATACTGCCGTCTGTTATTCCATCGGTATCCCGGTAGCCTTCCGTACAGATGCCCCCGAAAAATCCCAGCCGCCACAGAGAGGTTTTCCATAACGCAAAAACTTCATTTAAAAAACCAGGCTCTATAAGGGTCCCGCCGGAACCAATTAGAGAATATGATACTTTTAAGTCACCCTTTTTATCATCTTTTACAGAGCCGAATTTAAATGAAACGCGGGAACCTAAATGAATTAATTTTCCGCCGGGAAAAAGAAGCTTATCCAGGTACCACTCCTCTGCATAATCTTCAGAAACAAGAGGAACAGTTAAAGCAGTTAAAATCTCAGATCTTGCATCGAAAAATTTTCCGCTTAGTCTCATAATACTTCCCAAATGAAGCGGCGAATTCCCATTAAAAATACTGCCCTTTCTATATGCATATATATCGATTAAGTTTGGGAAAATACCGTATGAAATACCATGCCTTAAACTTTGATAACCGGCATCTCTGTTAGAAAAAGCAGAAACGGGAAAACCCCCGTTAAGCTTTAACCCCGAATGTTCCGATCGTACCCCGCTCCAGGGTGAATAACCTAAAGGATTATCTGCTTCACGGAGAAGACCGCAGATAGAAACAGGACCAGCTGTAAAATAAGGGCCTGCCATACCTAAATCGAGGTAGCTGAAACCGGAGATTGCCATTCTTTCGCTTTTATTACCTGCAGAGACCCCAAGGATTACTATACGCATATCGGAGAAAGGAGGAAGAGCATTTTTAATAGAACGGCTTCTCAGGCGGAATCTTATGGTTTCAAAATCTATAAGTTCAAAGGAAAACCGGAAAGCAGGTTTAACAAGCGGCTGCACAATTTTCTCCGGTTCCAGCCCTGCGCTGTCGCTAAAACTCACAGTCACCATGAATAAAAAATAATACAAAAAAAGCGGATGATTTCGGCTGTTTATTATACTCATGCCTCTTGTAAAGCAAGAAAAGTACCATATTTAAAGTTGTTTTTTCCTGTTTCACAGCCTTTATTTACATTTATTTACAATACCTTTATTGAACAGTATAAAAACCATGTATATAATATCCTTACAATTATGATTTTATAGTATTATTTAATAGGAGAAAGAGAGAAATGGGTTCAATTACGGATGTTCCGGGAGTAGAGGTCGGTAATGCCTCTGACAAAGCAGGAGGGACGGGTTGCACAGTTGTTCTGTTCCGCGGCGGCGCTGTAGGCGGGGTTGACGTACGGGGAGGGGCACCGGGAACAAGGGAAACGGACCTTTTAAGGCCCGAAAACCTTGCACAGACGGTCCACGCATTTTACTTAGGAGGAGGAAGCGCATACGGTCTTGCCGGGGCAGAGGGCGTAATGCAGTACTTGGAGGAACAGAAGATTGGGTTTGATACAGGGGTAGGAGTTGTTCCCATTGTTCCCGGTGCAGTTCTCTTTGACCTCCCCGTTGGCAACCCTGGTGCCAGACCGGATAAAAAGATGGGCTATAAAGCATGCATGGACGCAGGGCCTTCCAATTCTGAACACGGAAATGCAGGAGCAGGAACCGGAGCATCTGTCGGAAAACTTAAGGGAATGCAAAACGCTATGAAAGGCGGCCTCGGAACTGCAAGCATAGCAGTAGGGGAACTCTTTGTCGGAGCGATAGTAGCTGTAAACTGTTTAGGTGATGTGATCGAAAGGAACGGCAGTATTTTAGCCGGGCTTTTAAGCGATGACAAAAAAACCTTTGCTTCTACTGCAGAAAGCATTAAAGCATCTTACAGCCTTAAAAAAAACCTATTTTCCGGAAATACAACCATAGGGGCAATAGCAACAAATGCAAAACTCGACAAAGCTGCGGCGAATAAGGTTGCATCCATGGCGCATGACGGTTTTGCACGTGCTATTAATCCCATACATACCATGTTCGACGGAGACACGATATTCTGCGGTGCAACAGGTCTAATTACTGCAGACACCACAACTGTCGGCTCTTTAGCGGCGGAAGTAATGGCAGAAGCAATAAGGGATGCAGTTAAGAGTGCAGAGGGTGCTTACGGGCTGCCCTCGTACAAGGATATACTACTTTAAAACATCAAGAGGAGAAGAGAATGAAAGTATCAATAATAGGAGCAGGAGCGATGGGATCGCTCTTCGGAGGTAAAATCTCAAAAACAGGAGCAGATGTCACTCTGTATGACATAAATAAGGAACATGTTGACAGGATAAACTTAAAAGGTCTAATCATAGAGGAACCGCTTTTAGGAACAGAAGAAACCGTACACCCTAAAGCCACAACATCTTCGGAGGACCTTAAGGATTCCGATGTATTTATTATATTTGTGAAATCAACCGTCACTGAAACTGTAGCAAAACAGTTTTCCAGATATGCAAAAGACAGGACTATTGCAGTTACCATGCAGAACGGGCTTGGTAATGAGGCCATAATTCGTTCCTATTTCGGGGCGGATAAAACAGCGGCCGGCGTCACATCACAGGGTGCAACATTCCTGGGACCGGGAAGAATTCGGCATGCTGGAAACGGTCCGACGCACCTCTGTATGTCCGACCTTAAAAACGAGAAGATAGAACCTCTTGTTGAACTCTTTCGAAATGCCGGTTTTGAGGCGGATATCGAAGAAAATATACAGGACCTTGTCTGGAGCAAACTTATAATAAATGTTGGAATAAATGCAGTTACTGCGTTAACCGGCTTAAAAAACGGAGAACTTCTCGATTATGATGAAACAAAAGACATTATGGCGGATCTGGTTAACGAAGCATGCAGAGTAGCTGAAAAAAAGGGGATAAAGCTTTCCTATAAAAATCCTCTGAAGACTGTATACGATGTGGCAAAAAAAACAGCCCTTAACAGGTCCTCTATGCTTCAGGATTTTGACAGGAAGAGCCGGTCGGAAATAGACTTTATCAACTATGCGATTGTACGCGAAGGAAAAGAATTGGGCATTGAAACACCTGTAAACAGGACAGTTACCGGACTCGTTCGCGTTCTGGATGATATACATAGAAAAATAAGGGGGAGATATAATGCTTAATGAAACGGAAAAAAATATACTAAGCCTAATAGGCAGAGAGGAAATTACAGATCTAACAAGGAAACTTGTAAGAATAGATTCTGTTCCCAGACTAAAAGAAACAGAGTCTGCAGAGAATGGCACTTTTGTAAATACAGAGAAAGAAGTCGTGCTTTTTATTGCAGAGTGGATAAAAAGAGAATTAGGGATAACACCGGAAGTAGAAGAGGTAGTACCGGGAAGGGACAATATTATAGCAACGGTAGATTCCGGAAAACCGGGCCCCGTACTCATGCTCGAAGGCCATACGGATGTTGTTTCCGAGGGCGATGCCGATAGGTGGCAGTACGGCCCTTTCAGCGCTGCTTTAAAAGACGGGAAAATTTACGGCAGGGGTTCCTGTGATATGAAAGCCGGGCTTGCCGTTAATCTTATAAGCGTTAAGGCGCTCTTAAAATCGAAGGCGGATTTTAAGGGTAAAATAAGGCTGGGATTTGTCTGCGACGAAGAAGGCATGATGATAGGGATTAAAGATTTTATTAAAAAGGGCCATGCAGATGATGTTACAGCATGTCTGGTTCCTGAACCGGAAGAAAATCAACTCTGCATTACCATGAAAGGAGCCATACGCGCAGTCGTAAGAGTAACAGGAAAAATGGCTCACGGTGCCATGCCTTTAACAGGTATAAACCCCAACACAAGGCTTGCACGGATAATCCTTGCATTCGAAGAATACGAAAAAGAAGAAAAAGAAAGATGCGGAAGCGATACTCTTGTAGGCTATCCCTCTATTACCTTCACAGTGGTTCAGGCTCCTCCTGCAGGTACAACAGCCCAGCTAAATGTTATGCCGGGGGAGGCTGTCGGATATGTGGATATACGGACAACTCCGTGTCAGAACCACGATAAAATAAGGAAAAAACTAAAGGAGATATTAAAATCCCTGGCTCAAAAGGATCCAGATTTTAAAGCAGAGATAGAATTTATAGAGGACAGGCCTGTTGTTACTATGGAAAAAGACGAACCTATTGTAAAGTACTCTGCAGAGGCCTACAGAGAAATTACCGGAAAAGAACCGGTATAGAATGGCGTTCCGGGGGCAACCGACGGCACTATTCTACGTGCATGGAAGGGGATTCCTTCTCTTGTTAACGGTCCGGGGCCCCGCCACATGCCGCACCAGTACAATGAATATGTAGGAATAGAGGAGCTGTATGAATCTGCTCTAATATATGCACTCACAGAGTACCGGTTTCTTAAATAACGTATAAAAAGGCTTAAAAGCGAATAAAAATAAAAAGAAAAGTCTAAAAATGCGAATTTGGCATAAAAAAAGGCAGCCGTCAAACTCTCTTAAATTGTCTTATAGAGAAACGGCTGCCGTATTTTATATTAAGTAACTATTCCGGCCTTACTTCCTTTACAAGGATTTTTTTGCCGTCCTTAATTTTAAAGAGGAACAATGGTTTATTTGTCGGAACACCATCTTTCATGCTCCATGTAAACATGAGGCCTTTAAAGTTCTGAACATTTCTGCAGTAGTCGGCGATTTTCTTTCTCTCCTCCATGAGCTTTTTAGGATCTCCGGTTACACCGGTTTTCTCAATCGCCTCTTTTATCATATAAACAGCATCGTAATAATGTGTTGACAAACTCGGAGGGGACATTCCATTATGATCCTCTGCATAGGCCTTCTGAAAAGCATCCCACCTCGCACTTTTAATATTGGGGTTGGTATAGTTGTATATCATAACGTTGTTAAGGGCGCTTCCGCCGGTTGCATAAAGAGGTGCATCGTCTGCACTGTTAAATATGAGGAGTTTTCCCATATCTTTCCAACCACGGTTTTTAAGCTCTTTAATTATCTTTGCAACTTTCTCCGACTGGCATGCAAAAATTATCCCATCCGGTTTCTGCTCAAGGGCCTTTACCACCAGCGGTCCGAAAGTTATTGCATCTCTCGGAACTGTTACATCGTTTAGATGTTCTACACCTGCTTTTTCGAGCCCGATAACATGAGCCTTTGCCATCCCTGGCCATGGGCCGTAAGGTTCAACAAACTGTACAACCTTTTTCATATCGGGAAACAGTTTTGCCCATGCAGTTACAATAGGCGGAAGTTTTTCCTGTGTACTGGAAAACCAGGAAATTGACCACGGGAAAAATTTTTCTGCATATTCCAGAGAAGTTGTTGCGGTAAACGACATCATCTTATTCTCTACGGCAATCGGCATGGCGGCCATAATTACCGTTTCGGGAACAGGCCCCAGTGCAACAAGAGAATCTTTAACAACCTTTGCCATTTCTACAGTACCTTTTGCAGGGTCAAGAGCCGTATCTACCCCGATTACCTTTACAGGCTTGCCCGCAATACCTCCTGCTTCATTAATCTCTTTAGCTGCCCTCTCCGCACCCCATTCAAGGTATTCGCCTATACTGGCGATAGGTCCTGTTAAACAGTTTAAAAACGGTATCTTCCATTCGCTAACAACCACCTTGCCAGCTGCCGCT
>QNBI01000148.1 GCA_003641675.1 Spirochaetota bacterium
CATAACAACTTCTTCTTTAAATGCTTACTTAAAATAGCAACTTTACTCATAGAAACCCCCATCTCTAATAGAACAAAAATCGCCGTGATATCTTAATCCATATATCACCGTGAAGTTAACGTCGCGGTAGAAAGATGTAAATATTCAGTTAAAATTTATCTTTAATGTCAGAAATAACCTTCTCGGCAATCTCACTCATTTTCACCTCATCAAAATCCGGCCCCCGCTTCTTCTCACATGCAAAATGCTCATCCAGTGTATAGCTCTTATTGTGTTTCGGGCTGCATATGTTTTTATATCCTTACTCCCAATTATAATGAAAACTGTTCTTTTATTATCTGTTGGAAACTTTCTTTCGGAAGAAAGCCTACATGCTGTCCAATCATTTGCCCATCTTTATCATAAAAGAACTGAGTAGGAATCGACATAACTCCAAGTTCTTTTACTATCTCTAAATTCTCATTTACATTGAGAATAAGTACATTTAAAGAATCCTTGTAGTCTTCTTCAATTTCTTTCAAAACAGGCTGAATCATCTTGCAGGGAACACAGTTATCGCTGCCTACATCAACTATAAGCGGTTTACCTTCTCTTAATTTTTCATCAATAATACTCATATGATTCTCTCTTTAAATTTTTTAAACCGGGATACCCAGCTCATATAATCCAATCCACAGAAGCAACCCTCCTGTAAATATCCATAAAATATCTAATTTGAAGTATCTAACCCCGGCAAAAGAAACTGCTGCAAAAATTAGTCCTGCCGGGTGCGGAGCAATAATTGCTCCCATTTGCAAAAGCATTGCCGCCAGCAAACCTACAAAAGCAGCAAGAACTCCTGACAGGGCACCTCGCACAAAATCAAGGTTCTTTACATGAGTAAAGACTTCGGTAAAAACAAGTGTAAGAACGAACGAAGGTGAAAAAATGGCAAAGGTAGTCAGTAAAGCTCCCCATACACCACTTAGCTTAAAACCGATAAACGTTGCAATAACAAGAAATGGTCCCGGGGTTATCTGACTCAGAGCGATACCGTCTACGAATTGATTTAATGTCAACCAATGAAACGTATCAACAACATCCGCCTGTATGAGCGGCAGAATGGTAAGACCATTACCGAAGGCTATAGAACCTATTTTAAAGAAAGAGAGAGCAGTTCTCCCGATATCCGATGACAAACTGATTGAAAGCCCAATCCCGCTGAACAGGAATAATGCTGCTATCGGTATGCCGTACCACCGCTTCCACCTTTTCTCTGATTTTTTCTCCGAAACAGGTATTGACTTTTGCTCTTTTTTACTCCCGCCATTTGCCGGTCGGAGAAATATAGCTCCGGTGAATAATGCCAGAAATACCAGAAACACTACGTTCAAATGTAGAATGAGCACCGAAAATGCAAGAACTGCAATACCCGCTTGAACTGGATTTTTTATCCCCCGTTTACCGAAATCAAGGACAACATTAATGATCACCCCTACAATAATAGCTTCAAGGCCTGTAAAAACAGGTTTGACCCAGGGAAGTTGACCAAGAGAAAAATAGAAAGAGGAAAGAGCAATCATCAGCACTGTTGTGGGAAGAATAAATCCAAGAGTGGAAACAATTGCCCCCGGAAGCCCCCTGAGTTTATACCCGATGTAGGTGTTGAGATTCACCATTATGGGTCCAGGGTATAACTGCACCAGGGCTAGCCCCTCTTCCAGTTCGGTTTCAGTCAGCCAGCGGTGCTTGCGAATCATGCGCTTGACTTTCTGAAGTGCCGTAAATCCAAACGCTGTCAAGCCTAACTGTAAATACACCCCAAAAAGAGTGCTTAACGATATTTCCTTTATGCTGCTCTCCACTTTCATCAAAACCCCTTTAGAATATGCTTCCGAATAAGAAACCGGTGGCAGAAGCCATAATAACTACAAGAACGATATAGGCAAGTCCCCTTTTAAGCCCCATAATTCTATTTATGATAATCATGTTGGGAAGACTTAACGATGGTCCAGCCAAGAGCAATGATAAGGAAGGGCCTTTTGACATCCCAAGATCGGTAAGAGCTTTGACTATAGGTACTTCGGTTAGAGTTGCGAAGTATGAGAACGCTCCGACGATGGAGGCAAGAAAATTAGCCAATAGTGTATTCTTTCCTACCCACTTTGCAATAAACTCGGGAGGAACAAACATTTCAATTATCCCTGCAAGAAACACACCAAGGAGGAGAAGCGGAAAAATCTGTTTTACAAAATCCCAGGTAGATCTCATCCACAGTATAAACTCGTACTTTTCCAGATATTTAATTGAAATCACAACTACAGCAACAAGACTTATCCCGGCAAGAATCCAGTGTTTTGATGACGCAAATATTAATACCAGAACAAGAAAAATAAAGAAAAGAACGTTAACAAATTCACTTCTTTTTGGTTTAATTTCAAAAGATGAATTGAGTACCGCCGGTTTTTGGTCTTCATCCTTATTTTTTCGGGGAAAGAGTACCGCCATAATAAGCCCTATAATGATCGAAAAAATAACTGCACCTACAGCCCGTGCAATTCCAATATCAAGTCCAAGAAGTTTTGCTGTATAGGTAATCGCAAGAATATTAATTGCCGGACCAGAGTACAGGAAAGCAATAGCCGGGCCTATCCCGGCACCCCTTTTATATATTCCGGAGAATAAAGGTAAAACCGTACAGGAGCACACTGCAAGAATCGCTCCTGAAACCGAAGCTATTGAATACGAAATATACCTTTTTGTCTGTGCTCCAAAATATTTAAGCACCTTGTCCTGGGTAATTAAAATGGTAATGGCACCTGCAATAAAAAAGGCTGGAACCAGGCAGGTGATAACATGTGCAGATAGATAATCCGTTAATGCATACCATCCACTAAGCAGTACATTTTTTATCATTTCTCCTCCATAATTTATTTTTTTTATACAGAGCAGGTTTTATTTTTGCTTAAGCCCGCTTTAAGATCATTTAGAAACGACTGTTCTTTTGCGTATTTACAATTTAGATACGTAAAAAGAATCCTGTTTTCCTCTGTATATTTTGGACTGTAATATATCCACTTACCATCTTTTCGTGCTTCAAGCAGTCCAGCTGTATACAGTATCTTTACATGTCTTGACACTCTGGGCTCTGACATATCCAATATTTTCTGCAGATTACATACACAATATTCACCGTGAAAAAGAATATTAAGAATCCGCAAACGCGTTTCGTCCGCCAATGCTTTTGCAACCGTAAGTAAATCTTCCAACACAACTCCTATATGCACATATAAAGATGTCTTTATACAAAATATACCATACCGCTTATTATGTCAATATTTTTCTACACTTTTTTTTACTTAACTATTTAATATTTTTTTGTTCTTAGTATTATTCTTTTTTTTATCTTTTTATTCTTATTTCTGGCATTATATTACTGCCCATTATATTTTTATATGTTTTGAACATATTTAACATTTTTTAGATACAAGTCTAAGAAGCAGGCAATGGGAGAAGAGAATTGGCAGTTATTGCAAAAATGTTGAACGGATTGCTGTGAAGATAGCAAGAGAAACAGCGGCCCTGCCTCCGCGAAACTGAGTTTATACATACCGCCGGTGTTACAAACACACAACAAACCGGCGCTATCGAATATTACATAAAAAATCGTGCTATTTTCCTTATCGAGGGATTTTCCATCTTTTTCATCATCCAGTCTTCAGCTGCCATCTTATTAATCATTGCAATTGTAGGAAAGGAATGCTGCATCATCATTATATCAAACATGGTAAGTTTTTTCTGAATTGCAAGAATCCACTCATGGATAATCTCACTGGCTGATTCCCCAACTATTGTTACACCAAGAATTCTTCCTTTTTTGTTAGTAATAATCTTGATAAATCCTTCAGGATGACCGTCTGCAACAGTTCTTCCGTAGGTAACGAAATCCCGTTTTATAATCTCGATATTTAGCCGTTTCTCCCTGGCTTCATGCTCTTTTAACCCGACCTGAGCTACTTCCGGTTTTGTAAAAACAGACCATGGAACGTAATACTTGTTGCGTTTGAATTTAAATGGTGTCGGATTAATAGCATTCATCAGCGCCAGCATCCCCTGATGCATTGCTGCATGGGATAGGAGAGCAAGCCCGTTACAATCTCCTACCGCATATATATTCCCAATATTTGTCCGCATATGCCGATCCACAACAATACCCTGTTTTGTATATCTGACACCTGCTTTTTCCAGCTTCAAAGAGTCAAGAACTGGTTTCCTTCCGGCAGCAACCAGTATTTTTTCAGAAACAAAATTTCCCTTATCCGTATAGGTTGTAATTTCCTTTTTCTTTACCTCAATCTTTTCTATCCTGGTACTGTTAAATACCTTGATACCCTCTTTCTCAAACATAGTCTGGAGCAAATCCCCCGCCTCTTTATCACCGGCTGGTAACAGGTGCCCGCCCATTTGAACAATGGTTACTTTTGTACCGAGCCTTGAAAACGCCTGCGCCATCTCAGTACCTATTGCTCCGCCGCCGAGTATTGTCATTTTATGGGGAAACTTTTCCAGGTTAAAAATATTCAAATTGGTTAACAGTTGATCACCGGTTAATTTTTCGATTCCCGGAATAGGGGGAATTGCGGGCTCTGTTCCGGTGGCAATAAATATTTTCTTTGCCCGGTACTTTTTACCATTAACCACTATGGTGTACCTGTCTATAAATTCAGCGGGACCTTCGTTGAGTAGCAGCTTAACACGATCAAAAGCCTTCATCATCTTTTTATTGTTAATTTTATCAACTTTTCCTCTCACAACTTCCATAGCTTTGTGAGTATCAGTGGTTAAATCACAATCACTGTCTATCCCGAATTGTTTCATATCAAAAGCTGAAAAGTTTACTTCACTCGCCTTTAGAAGAGCTTTACTGGGAATACAACCGACATTAAGACACTCTCCCCCTACTTTACGTTCCTCAACTGCCAGGATATCAAGTCCCAATGCAGCACCCATAGCTGAAACAGCCATTCCGGCAGGCCCCATTCCTATTACGATAGCGTGATATTTTTTCACAATGATCTCCTTACGACAAGTACTCATTTCAATATATGTATATCTCAGCATACTGTCAATATTTATTAGTGTTTTTCTCATATTTAATGACTGGAAACTAACCAGATGAGCTTTAACAATTTATGTTTCTTTCATACCAGAAATAAGATCAACATCATCACAATCCTGTAGTTCAGGCTGAATGGTAACATGATTAATCCCGAAATCTTCATCAAGTTTTCGTTTGACATCATCAAGAACCGACTGTACTTTGCTTAGAGGTATACCTGAATCCGTATAAAAATATAGTAGTTGCTAAAAAAGTATCATAGAATCATATTCTGGGACAGGATTAAGCTTAACTTGAAAAATAATTATTTTTACACAAAAGAGATTTACTAATTTTGGCAGTATTCGATGGGATTTTAACAGATTTTGTGACTGAATAAAGACACCTGTCCTACAAGTTTTGCTGCTGATATGATATTTTTAGAACCTAAAGAGTGCAAAAAGTTTTATACAACCTGGAAAAGACCGACAGCCACGGATCATGGTCATGGAGTTTAATCCACCAGACATGGGCATGGTGGGTAATCTTGCATCCAACACGGATAAGATCATCAATTACTTTTCGCAAGCGCTTACGAATTACTTTATGTTCATAGGGAAGATCTTCCTTGAAAGACAAAGCTGTTTGCCCAATAAAGCGTAAGGCATTAA
>QNBI01000149.1 GCA_003641675.1 Spirochaetota bacterium
TCTTTTCGATTAATTTTTTAAAAATATCTCTGTATTCAGGTTTGCTGTTTATCAGGGGTATCCCCTGGGAGTATCCCTCGGCGATTTTTCGTGAAAACGGAATTTCAAGGAGTATTTTAACTCCTCTTTTTTCTGCAAATTTCCGTGCGCTGGTGTTGTTTTTATCATGCTTGTTTACAACAATTCCATGTGGTTTCCCCAAATCGCGTATCACCTCTAAAGCGAGTTCCAGGTCATTTAACCCGAAAGGTGTAGGTTCTGTAACTAGTATAACAAAATCACTGTCTTTAACGGTTTCCACTACGGGGCAGGATGTACCGGGAGGAGAATCGATAATAGTTATTCCTTTTCCGGAGAAATATTTTTTCATTCCGCTTATAAGGGGAACTGCAGAGGGTATTCCTATATCCAGAATTCCTTCTATGAAATGATTGCTGTTTCCGATATTTATTGTTCCTATGCTCTTGGGTTTTTCAACTATTGTTCCCGGCACAGGGCAGACAAACTTACATACTCCGCAGTTATGACAGAGTTCGTTGAAAAAAAGTATTTTTTTTGCCTGTGGTATAACTGATATTGCATTATATACGCATGCTTCGGCGCATTTACCGCAGAAGGTACATGTGTTTTCATTAAATTCGGGTATGGGCACGGTAAAACGAATTGTTTTTTCTATTTCGGGATTTATCAATATAGCGCCGTTTGGTTCTTCATCGTCCATATCGATATATGTTGAACCTGTGTAGGAAAGTGCAAGTGAAGTGGATACAAGTGTCTTGCCCGTACCGCCTTTACCGGAAGAAACAGCAATATTCATAGCTCTATAGATTTTTATTCTTAATTATTTAAGGGACTTTAAGAATTCGGAAATAGCTTCTTTAATGGTTCCCTGAAAGGCGAAGAGCTTAACGCCTGCTTCTGTAAGCGCCCCGGTTGCGTTTGGCCCTGTATGTGGGCCTATAGCTGCCTCGTAGCCTTTCTGTCCTATATAGTTGGAAACCTGCACTCCGACTCCGCCTGTTCCGTCTTTATACGGGTTATCTACCGCTTCTATAATTTCCTGTTTTTCTGTATCGTAACCCATAAGGACCGGGCATCTTGCAAATCTTTCTGCAATATTAGAATCTAAGCTTTTACCATCTGCTGCAATGAATATTTTCATATGGAACTCCTCTCGATTGTGGGAATAATAGAAATCTCTTTAAAAGTATAATTGTAAGTTACAGATATTTGTACTAAATGGCAACATATTTTATTTCCTTTTTTTAAGAAAGTTATGTCCTCTGCTTAACCCACTCATCTATTAATTTAAAGTGTGTATATTCGAGTTTGGAAATTATATCTATACCATAGGGGCGCTTGGGAATACAAACACCGCAGGATATACAGAAATCCGCCTTGTATTCTAATTTTGAATAAGCCTTTTTTGCTTCGAGGAATGCTTCCATTGCTCCGCCGGGATTAAATATCTGTTCAAGCTCTTCTAATGTCTATACATGGTGAAGTATTAAGAGGTCAACATGATCTGTATGGAGTCTTGTAAGGCTCTCTTCTATAGATTTATTAGCTCCCGCTTTATCCCGCAGATGACATTTTGTTGTTAAGAAACACTCATTACGTCTACTTTTTAGGGCAATCCCTACTTTTCGTTCAGATTCTCCTGCTCCGTATTCCGGAGCGGTTTCAATATAATTGCCGCCCTTATCAAGGTAGATATTTATAATCTGAGTCGCCTCTCTGTCTGATATTTCTAATAAATGGAAACCGCCTAAGCCTAGAATTGAGAGTTTTTCACCTGTTTTACCGAATTCACGTGTTTCCAATAAATAAACTCCTTTTTAATTTAGAGAGACATTAATAATTAAAATAAATATAGTTACAGGCTAAGCCGGTTGGATTTAAATATTAAAACCGGAAGAGGCTGTTTTTTGTATTGTAGTATTGATCTATAATTCCGATCTGTTTTTTTAATGCATTGTAGTGGTCATTTTCCCATTTGGCTTTAGAATCTGTTGTTTTCTCAGCGGCAACCTTGTAAAGTTCTCGTCCTTCGATCTCACCTCTAATTGCGGTTTTAAAAGTTTCTTTTAAATTGATAGTACTTCCTTCATGGTTTTTATTGTAGTATACCCTTTTTTGTTGTCAAATAAAAAGGGCAAAGTTTTAAAACCCCGCCCTCTTCTCATTCTTTAAAAATAAATCTAAATTTTCCTGCCTAATAGTCAAAGGGGCTTATCCTGTCCCCGTATTTTTCCTGTGCTTCCTTTAGGTTTTTCTTTTCCTCTTCTAGTGTTGTGAAGACGATTTCCGGGGTATCGGAAACTTTTGTTCTATAGATTTCCAGTATTCTGTCTATCTTCTTGATATTTTCCGGTACTCTAAGGCTGAACTGTTTTATATAATCTTCCCTGGCGTAATCTTTGTTGAGAACCTCTTTAAAGAGTCTTTTTAGGTCTTCGTAAAGCGGTATAAAGCCTGTTGATGTCTTAATAGCCTCTGCTTCCCCATGCACTCTTAAATCCATCCATTTAAGCCATACCCTCTTATCCTGTCTTGTATTAAGGAAATTACCATCGTCATCTTTTAAGAAGTAGTTAACAGCAAAGATTAAAGGGGGTTTATCCGTGCTATTACCGAAGTCAAGATTGTGCTGAATATACTTGCCTATTGGGATAGAGAGGAAATCAAGGTTGGACATGGGGCTGTATTTTCTTACGCCGGTTTTACCCAATGTGGCAGCTGTGGTTTCGGATTCAAGAGAAGCACCCTTTGTTATAATGCCGTGTGTCCAGTTAAATGACTGCTGAACAGGATTCCATGTATCGGAGTCTCTTCCACCATATATTATACCGCCTACTGGTACTCCTGCAGGATCGTGCATTTTGGGATCTCTATTGGGCAGAGAATCGAGGGCCAGCGTAAAGCGGGCATTTGGATGGGAAGCGGGGATATCCTTTCCCTCGGCATCTTTTTTGCCTTTGTACCATTCTCCGGAGTGATTTCGCCCTTTTTCGGGTATTTTATCATCCATTCCTACCCAGTATGGCTTATCGTTGTATATTAGTATATTGGAAAAAATGAGCTCCCGTGGCGAGTGAAGTGCCGACCAAATCTCTGGATCATCCTTTGAATTTATTCCAAGTATTATTCCAAACATGCCGTTTTCCACATTTGCAGCCCTTACTTCTCCGTTTATCTTACGCAGATAAGCAATGTCATCTCCTACAATACGTTCACCTGTTACCATAGCAGTTGATGTTTTACCGCACATAGAAGGAAATGCACCGGTAAAGTATGTTACCCGGTTTTTAGGACCGTTAACACCCATTACGAACATATGCTCTGTAAGCCATCCCTCTTTAGATGCCTTATTTATTGCAAGCCTCATGGCGAGTTTTTTTAAGCCGAGTGTGTTTCCGCCGTACTGTGTATTTGTACTGTAGACAATTTCGTTATCCAGATCTATATATACCCTTCTATCTTTTATATTTTTACTTACATTATTTTCCAGTTCTCCTTCGCTATGAACAAACCCAAAAAATTTATCCATCCCTTTTCTGTTTTTAAACTCTTTATATCCCGGCCTGTATAGTATCGTTTCGCTATGAGCAACATAAGATGAATCGGTTAGCTGAACGCAGGGAATTGTAAATTCGGAGTTGTTGGGACCCAGAGAATAAAAACAAATAAATAGTTCATGCCCCTCCATAATGTTTTTCATTATTCTGTTAATTTCCTTTAAACCCTCTTCCTTGTCTATAGAATTTATATTGGGCCCTAAATTTACTCCTTTGGGAAGCAGATACTTTGTATGTGCTTTATCACGTGCCTGGTCATAGTAACCGTCGTAGTGAATTGTATGTCCTTCCATGTTTAGCTTTGCTTCCTCGCCTGTTTCTATTGCTCTATCTCTAATGTACTGTATATCAGCTTCTGAATCATCGGAAACAAACGCTTTTGCAGGATTAAGAAGTTTTATATATTTCACAAGGAACTCATTTAAAGCACTGTTCCCTATTGTTTCTATTTTTCTGTAATTTTCGTTCCCGAGAAAATCTTTTAGAAATTGGTCTGCCATTTTTGCTACCCCCTGGTAAAAATAGTTTTTATATCCTTAGCTTCATAAATATATAATATCAAGAAGAGAAAAGAAAGTTATTTCTTTTCCGTTCTTGAAAAAAGTCTTTAACTTCCATATATTCAATTGAATATGGGAAAAAATAGTTTGCATTGGGCAGATATTGTTGCAGAAAAAATAGTAAGAGAGAAAGGGCAGAAAGATATCTATGTATGTGCTTCCGGAGTAACTCCGTCCGGTACTGTGCACATAGGAAACTTTAGAGAGATTATTTCTGTGGATCTTGTGGTAAAGGCTCTTAAAAGGATGGGAAAAAATACCCGCTTTATTTACTCATGGGATGACTATGATGTTTTTAGAAAAGTGCCTGTGAATATGCCGAACGGTGAAAAACTTAAAGGTTATTTGAGGAAGCCTATTACGTTAACGCCAGACCCCTTCGGGAAAGCAGAGAGTTATGCTAGGAGGAATGAGCTTGAGGTGGAAAGACTCATGCCTGCTGTAGGTGTTTACCCTGAGTATATATATCAGTCAAAAAAATACAGGAATTCAGAATATGCGGAAGGGATAAAGAAAGCTTTAAAAAACAGAGAAATTATAAGAAATATACTAAACGAACACAGAACATCTCCTCTTTCCGAAAATTGGTGGCCTATTACAGTATTCTGTTCAAAGTGCAACCGCGATACAACTTCTGTTACCGATTGGGACGGAAACTGGAGGGTAAGTTACGAGTGCAGCTCCTGCGGCAACAGCGAAACAGTAGATCTGCGCAGCACGGCATCTGTTAAACTCTTCTGGCGTGTGGACTGGCCTATGAGGTGGTCCTATGAAAAGGTGGATTTTGAACCGGCTGGAAAGGATCATCATTCGGAGGGCGGATCTTTTGATACGGCAAAGAAGATAGTCAGGGAAATTTATGATTATGAACCCCCTGTAACCTTCCAGTACGATTTTATCGGTATAAAAGGCAGGGGAGGTAAAATATCATCCTCGACGGGAGAGGTTGTAAGCCTTAAGGATGTTCTGGAGGTGTACCAGCCCGAAGTTGTGCGGTATATGTTTGCCGGAACAAGGCCGAACAGTGAATTTGTAATTTCCTTTGACCTTGATGTTATAAAAATCTACGAAGATTATGACAGGTGTGAAAGAATTTACTATGGCCTTGAGAATGTTTCGGAAAAGAGGAGAAACAAAGAAAAGAGGATATATGAACTCTCTTCTGTTTCCGGCGTACAGAAAAATGCCCCTTATCAGCTTCCTTTTCGGCATCTATGCAATTTAATGCAGATCCACGAGGGAGATTCGGCGGCTGTGCTGGCCTTTGTAGAGGAAGAAGCAGAAAATAAGGGTAAAGAGAATCATGCCAGATTTATTAATTCACAGGATAAATTAAAGGTTAGAGCCGGCTGTGCATGGAACTGGGTGAGAAACTTTTCGCCGGAGGATTTTCAGTTCCGCCTTGTGGATAAGGAAACGCCGATTGTACCTCTGGATAAGATTATGCTTGGTGCAGTGAAGAAACTCGCTTTTGAATTTGAAAGAGGGTTTAATTCTCTGGATGAACGTGCACTCTCCGAGCTTATATATTCAACTGCACAGGAAGCCGGTGTTGAACCGAGAGAATTTTTTAAAGCCGTTTACAAAGTGCTAATAGGAA
>QNBI01000150.1 GCA_003641675.1 Spirochaetota bacterium
GTAACAGAACCTGACGCGGTGGTGGCAACCTCAGCCGGAACAGAGGAGTCTGCGTCTTTTAAAGAGTAGTACAATCCGTCTATTTTAACTTCGACTGCAGAAAAAGATACAGTGAGTTCTGCAAATGCTTTAAGATCGTTATAATCTATTCCGGTTTTAAAGTTTTGGGGATCGTAAATACCTGCTATGAGTAATGCCAGGAGATTCCCGGCATTATAAGTGAAGCTTACTGCATTTGTTCCGATTAGTTCCGCTTCAGGATCGAACGGATTTTACTCCTTACCCGCCAGGTTCATAGGGTCCCAGCCGTAGCCATAGCCTGTAAAGAGGTCCTGCCTGCCGGCCGTTAGAGAGAAAGAGTCGGAAATAAAAAAGCTTATATCAGCCCTCTGTATGTTAAGGCCGTAAATATTAGTGAAGTATGCTTTAAGTGCATCTGTTAAGAGTGCAGCTTGTGTAGGGCTGCCGGAAGCCGAAGAAATTATGTTAAGCAGTTCCTGAAGCCCGGCCGGCTCCACAGCAAACCAGAAATCGAAAGCTCCGTTATCTCCCTCTGCGGAAATCTTTGCTGTAAAGGACAGGTTTAGTGATACATCGTGCAGGTCCATCACATTATCAGGATTAAGAAGACTTTCGAACCTATCCGAGGTGTAGTCTTTAGTGGGATAAATTGTTGTTGTAACTTGAGTATTACCGGAAAAAGATGTTTCTGCAAATGCTGTTAAATTTAAGAAGCTAAGCAGTATTAATACAAATGTTACAGATAATAATTGATGTTTCATCTCTTCTAAATCTCCTATCTTATTCTTTTTAGGTATGCTGTTGTGAAAAGAGAATCTTTTACCCTTGGACTGTTAAGCTCTATCTTTTTTGTTATTATTTCGGTTTTTGTAGGTTTTGTGTGACTCTCCATTACAAGCCTAAAAGGATAGTTTTTTCCATTAACAGTTTTATAGTTAAAGAAATGCAGGGTTTTTATATTAGCTCCGCTCTTGTAATAATCGATTCTTAAATAACGGTAATTCTCTCTGTCTATAAATACAACTATTTTCTCATAGTGAGAGTCCTGTTTATTTAATTCAATCTTATAACATTTTCTGCCGTTAACAGAAGCTCTGCTGCTTAATAACTTTGAACTGTAGTTTGCAGCCATGCCTTTTCCGCTTTCTCCCATATCGTTATAGGAAAAATCACTTCCGCCTGCTGAATTTTCCCTGGCGGAGGAGCTTAATTTTCTTACCCTTCCTGTTGATGCAAACCTTACCCAGAGGTCATTGTCCGTAATAAGGTATGCTGTCCCCTTTAACCTTGCCGGTTTCCTGTGTATGGTAAGAGAGTAGTACTTATCCTTTTTAGCCATAGAGTATGTTTCTATTTCCATAGCCGGATGGGGATTGCTCGACCGGTAAATTATCATTGTGCTTATGCTGTACATTCTATCCGATAAAATCGGTTCATCCGCCTTTTTTACTATGGTAGAGGCTTTCTCCTCACTGGACAGATAAACAGGATGGATTAGCTGTACCGCCAAAATTAAAACCGAAAATACAATAAATAGTTTAATGTTTTTCAGTTGATTTCCCCCATGGCATAATATTAAGGTTAAGCCGTTCTCTCATAAAAAAAAGCATACTTGGGTGAAAGAGAATAGAGAAGAAAAACGCCAATGCCATTGCATTTGAGAGTACAATTCCGGTACTTCTCATCGCCCTCATAATAGAAGCTATAAAAGAGGCAAATCCTATAACGGTTGTCAATGATGTAAGAAATACCGCTTTCCCGGTTTTTTCTACAACTCTGTCTATTTTTCCATACCCTTCTAAGAGATAACGGTGGTTAATATGAACTGCATCATCTATTCCTATCCCGATTAGAAGAGGTACTGCTATAATATTTACAAAGTCAAACTTTATTCCGGCTATTGCCATTATACCGAATAGGGAGGCGAAGGAAAGTACAAGAGGAAAAAGAGTAACAAAGGAGAGTTTTAAGTTCCTAAAATCAAAGAGCAGAAGCAGAAAGATCACAGCTATTGCCGTGAGTGCTGCTTTTATGCCGTCGTGTTCTGAAATCTCTGTCATCTGGTCGGCGGCAAGTATCATACCTGTTGCTCTTTAACATAAGGAAGAGGGGTTTTGCCTTTATACCATTTCCGAGCCGGGAAACGACCCTGTATTCGAGCTTGTTTAGGTTTAGAAATATAGATTCGTTTTTTCCACGCTTTGTAAGTCTGTAGTTGCGGTAGCCGAGGAGTGAAGGGATAAGAATTAGCATGGCTAAAAGTTCACAGAGAATACCAAGCCCTGCAACAATACCGAGTTCCTTAACGATCCCGGATTTGGCTACGGTAAGCGCGAAAAATGCAACGGCTGTTGTAAGGGCGCCCATAACGATACCTGCACCGCTTTTTTTAAGACTTAAGGCCACGGATTTCGTAAAGCTGTTCCCTTCATCTCTTTCCTGAATAAATGTTGTTAAAAGGTGGATTGCATAATCTATTCCCAGACCGATTAGGGCTATCATATACATAGCAGTCAGAATATTAAGACGCTTTATAACAAAACCGGTAAGCCCCAATGTCCAGCGGATTCCGATAATAAGGGGGATACCCGATATAAAAGGTGCAGAGTACATACGGAATGAGAGGATCATGATTAAAAGAATTAAGACCAGTGCTATTGTGTTTGAGGCAGTAAGACCTTTTTCGCTTGTTTCCATTTCATCCTTAGCAACTACTAGTAGACCTGTTAAACCTGCCTTTACCCCGAGGGAATCCGCCTTTTGCTTAATTTCCTTATCAAGAAGAGGTACTCCCTTTGCGAACTTATCCATGTCATTAATAGTGAATGCAGGCCTGATAGGTAGAAGTTTCGATGAGTCTTTTCCCTTATATGCTGCGGCTGCCTGCATACTTTGGAGTATTTCCTTTAAGCCCTGGAACTGAGCCGTGACCTGCTGTTCATCTTTGGAAAAATTCTCTTCGTTTCCGGAGTATTCTTTTTCGAAATCGTTGTTGAGGCTGGTGATAAACGGGACAATACCTAACTTAGAAAAGGTCTTTCCGTATTTCTCAATGTCCTTGACTTTGGAGAGCATAAGACCGTGTTTCTTAAAAAAATCAAGGTTCATTTTGCCGTCTACCTGCTCAATATACTCAGAGTATTCAGGCCCTGATAGTTCTTCTGTAAGTTTATCTACAGCAGCTTTTACGGTATGTGATGCTTCTTTTCCGTTCTGCCTGTTTTTAGCTTCGAGAACAACAACAATAGAAGAAGCGGCAGGGAAATTCTCTATTATCTCCTTTAAATCCCTGACCTTTTGTGAAGCTCTGGGCATCATTGAGTAGTAGGTGAGTTCCAGTTTCAGAAAGTGGAATCCGAATCCCATAACAACAGTGATAAACAGGGCAATTAAAAGTGTTTTTCCCCAATGAGCGGATGACCATCCCCCCATCTGCCCAGCATTTTAGTTGCTGCGGGTTCATCTGTTTTATTATTATGCTTCATTTTCTCCCCCTCTTAGTTTTTAGCATGTTTTCAAGAAAATATATGTATTTTTTAAAGGTTGATTTTCCCTTCTCTGTAAGTGAATACTGAGTCTGCTGCCTGTCCTTAAAGATACTCTTCTGCTGTTCTATATAACCCGCCTTGATAAGTTTCTGAATATGGCTGTATATGGAACCGTCCGTTCCTCCCAATATTTTTTTTAAACCTGTTAAATGAAACTGTCTCCTCCGAATGAAGAATTGTCAGTATTGAAAGTCTCGTTTTCTCGAAAAAGACAGTATCGAATTGCGTGTATAGTTCTTTACTCATGGAACAGTTTTTTATTAATGTCTGCGGTTATGCCAATAACCAGTAATGAGATACCTATAGTTACTCCGACTATAAGTTCTATTAACCTGTGATTGATTTTTAGTATATACAGCACAAGGGCAATGGTGATAAATATAAAGGCATGCAGATGTGCCTGTCTGTACCCTGCCTGAGCAAAAAGGCTGTATAAACATGCAGCAATTAATAGAAAAACGACGGGAAGGTATTGAGCCCCATCTAGTTTTATTATTACAAGTATAATAAAGGTATAGGCAATTGATTGACTGAATGCACTTAAATACAGCCTTACAATTCTCTTTGAAAAGATTGTAAGCGAATTTTTTCCAGTTTCTTACGATAGATACTGTTTCTACCAATAGCATTAAAAGAATTCCGGGCAGCCACACCTTTATGAACAGGTCATTTGGACTGTAATTGTATGCCGCTTCAATAAAGAAATGTATTATGCTCGCTGTTATAATGATTACACCCCATGCATAGAATGCCCAGTTTTCATAGACGGGCTCGTTTTCTGTTTTAAGCATTATGTCTTTTATGATTTTAATATCTTCTATGTATTTTCCCCTGTCTCTTTCCATACTGTCCATGTTTGCACCCGCAAAAAAAGAAACCTATTTTCTATTCCCTCATTGTATGTCACTTTGCAATGCAAAGTGACTCTGCATGATAAAGTAAAGAATAAAAATTAGTTTGTCAGGTGCACTGTGGAAGAAATAAATTGTGGGTATTACCTTTCCAGAAAGTGTTTAAATTTGGTTAGGCCTTCCTCGATTTTATCGGTGTTTATTCCCGAGTATGCAAGCCGGATATAGTACCTATCTTCATTCGGTAGCGGCATCCCGAAATGAAGGCGGGTGCAGAAAGATACTCCGGTGCTGTGCAAAGTCTCTACTCGAAAACGGTTATAGTCTGCCAGCCCTATTTTTTTCATAGCATCGGTTACGTCTGGATACAGGTAGAATGTTGCATTGGGTTTAAAGCACCTTATTCCGTTAATAGAGGAAAGGATTTCATATGCCTTGTCGCGTCTTTCTTTAAAAGTTCTAACTATTCTTTCCGCACCGCTCTGGTCTCCAGTAAGGGCTTCGACGGCACCGTACTGTATAAAGTGGTTTGTGCATGATTCATCGTTTACGTTAAGTCTGGCAATACTATCTATAATATCTTTTGGGCCTACCGCAGCCCCTATTCTCCAGCCTGTCATTGCATATTTCTTAGAGAAAGAGTATAGAATTAGGGATCGGTCTTCCATTCCTGGGAGAGAAACAATAGATTCCGGTTTTCCTTCGTAGCGTATATCGTAGTACGACTCGTCGCTTAACACAAAGAGGTCATGCTTTTTCGCCAGATCTGCTATCTGTACCAACTCTGTGTGTGAAGATTCCGCCCCTGTCGGGTTCTGGTAGTTATTGAATATAAGGAGTTTTGTGTTTGATGTGAGCCGCTCCTCTATCTGGTTTAAATTCAAAGAGAAGTTGCTGTCCCCTTCTATAAAACCATACGGCACGGCTTTGCCGCCGTAAAAATTAATGAGCGATTCATATATGGGGTATCCGGGATTGGGGTAGAGAACCTCATCGCCCGGGTTCATAAGTGTTAAGAGAAATTTGCCTATAACCGGTTTTCCGCCGGGCTGGACTGCAATGTTGTGGAAGGTGTAATGTGTGCCGTGCGACCTGTTTATATTTTCCGCAAGAACCTCACGCAGTTCGCCGATGCCGTAGTTGGAACAGTAGCCTGTTTTGCCGCCTCTTAAGGCTTTTACCGCAGCCTCCATAATATTTTCCGGGGTAGGAATGTTTATATCACCTAAGTGAAAAGGGTAAACCTTTGCCCCTGTTAGGGTATACTCATTTGCCTCTGCAGATACGGCAAAAGCTGTTTCTGTTCCGAGAA
>QNBI01000151.1 GCA_003641675.1 Spirochaetota bacterium
AGATTTATAGAATGTTTGGACTATCCGGTGTTCCTCTTCCCAGGAAAATGCTTGCTTACAAGCAGTAGTGACCATAAATTAATGTAATTCCCTATCATGTAGAGACATGCTTATAAAAATGGCGAAGTTGGGTTAAAACTTATTTTACTCGGACAGATTTTTGTAGATATTCCAATCCTGAATGCGTTCTCTTTAATTGAAGAATTTACAGAATCATATTTTTTCTATTTTAAAACAGCAGAATAATAGCCTATTATAGATATATTCTAATCGGATGCAACATCGTAATCGATATAATTTATATTCAACATATCCGATAGAGCCTTTAGTTCAGATTTGATATTCCCCTCCACAGCATGAATGTGGTTGGCACCGAAAGTCTCCAAGAAAGCCCGTTTGTTGATATTTATATTAGCAAAGATCAATGGCCGAACCTGTATAGTTGCACTCTGCTGCTTTCGATCTTTAATTACTGTCTTGCCGGTAAGAACTCCCAGAGTATATTCAGTCCTCTGTCTAAAAAGACGAGCGAAAGTCATGCTATTCCCCTCTGGAACAGTAAATTGAATAGAGGCACCGCCTGCTTTGCCAAAAGTGTGGGGTACTAACTTTATAGCTGCCATGTTCTCATGGTAATCTTTCGACCGCGCTCCAAAATAAAAAGCCATAGAACCGCAATTTGCTAAAGTCATTTCTCTATTACTTATCCATGCTATATCATTTAGACTGGTGGGCTTCCCTCCGGTTAGGAGTTTTAAAATCTGCATGGTAAGAGCCCCATCCGAATCTGCTTCACAGCTCAAGGCAATAGGCTCCTTAGGGCCATCAGCATCTATATTATTATTACACAGGGCAACGTTTATACACTGGAGGCAGTAACCATTGCTCAATTCAGGTTGGCATTTGATTCCAGCAAAATCCAACTCAAAACTCTCTACAATTCCTTTTGTTGCAAGATAACTGCGGATTTGTTTCTCGAGGTGTTTTTTTGTGAAATTAATATTATTAAACTCAATTGCTGCGAGGTTATCTTTAAGCCAATCCATATAACGCTGCACCTTTTCCTGCTCAATAGCTTCTGCACGCTGTACAACCTCTAATTGATCGATATGTTCAGTGTCCACATTAAAGATACGCTCCACCAGAGCGGTATCCGCCGTACCGGTGCTTATCCCCAGAGATCTACCGCCAATGGAACCGTATGTCTGCCCTTTTAACCGCCGCTTCGCCGCTGCAGCGCGAAGGAAATTCATGAGTATATTATAATTACTTTTCTCTACTGCGTCTCCAGGCACTCGAAGATACTTTAATCCAATCTGGTCTATGGCACCGCCTGCAGCTAAAAAAACTAGCTGACTAAGTGAATCCTCTGCTTCATTGCATGCAAGAGCAAAAGGGACCCGAAGCAGATTAGCAGTATGAGCCACTAGAGCTGGTGCTACAAAAATAGGAACGTAGAGTATTGCGGCGTCTATCCCTGCCGCATGCAGCTCATATATGGACTGGAGTGCCTGAGCCTTAGATCTAATTTCCCGAGACCGTGGCCACAGTATATTAACATCTTTTTCAAGAGCCTCCACAAAACGTTTTGTTTCACGTTCGGCAATAGGCCTGCGTTTCCTATAAACGTCCTCCCGAACAAGAGATTCACTAAAAACAATCAGCCCGACAGTTGGTTTTATCATGCTTGCTCCTTTCCGACTTTAGTTGATGAAATAGTCGGCATACAGCAATAATTCTGGCATAATCCCTTAGCATTAAGTATCGATTTCACCTTGGCTATAAATGATACCCCGGGCGGAAAAGCACTCCATCTATCCAGAAACTCTTTCTGCAGTTCATGAGCCCGCTCACTCTCACCCAGTCGTACTGCCTGAATTAGCTCCAGACATTCGACAGGATCTACATTGGTGTATGACATAACCAGCCCGTCAACACCCATTTTAAGAGCATCCATAGCAGTTCTAAGCTCGCCATTCATAACTCGAAAAGAAGGATAAGCTTCCTTGATTTGCAGCAATTTCTTAATATAGTCCAAATCGCCGCTCGAGTCTTTAATTCCTATAATCAGGTTTTCTTCCACCAGGATACGAACAACCTCGATAGGAATTAGCTGACCTCCATTTTTTTTAGGAAGATTATAGAGTATCAACGGAGACTTCAGGACTTTTTGCACAGAGCGAATATGGAGCAGGTGCTCTTCCACAGTTCCTGCAAATTGGAACACCGGAGGTAAAAGCACATATGCAGCAATACGCTCACGTTGAAGCTTCCCAGCAAGTTCTACTGTGCGTTTGGTAGCAGTCTCAGCAAGACCTACAATTACCGGCAATTTTTCTTCCATGCCTAGTACCGTATCAATAAGCTGCACTTTCACGGCGTCGGTCAGACTGGGGCCCTCTCCGCACGTCCCCAAAAGAAAGATAGCATTAGTACCCTTCGATACATGGAAATGTACAAGTTTCTCTACAGCCGCAACATCCAACTCCTCATGTTTGTCCAAAGGAGTTATTAATGGTACTATAGACCCTTGCAGAATGAAATGCTTATTCATATTTTTCCCTCCATAACTACGTTAGACTAAAGCGCAACTAATTGTCAAGCTAACTATTTTAAGCAATAAATAAAAAACATTCCTTTCCAACCTAATAACTGGTGGTTAATATAATTTCTTTCAACAATATCAAACATTATCTTGATACATATATCAATGATAATAAGAAGCTCAACAGCATACAAAATTAGTAGCGTTGTGTCTTGGATTTTCGTAGATTCAAGTTGATGTCTTTTCTTAATAGTGTTCTAATATTAAAAGGTAAAATCTTCCCTGTGCAACGGTCTAGCATCTACCGCAATAGACCATTAACAATTAATTCAACCGCATCATCTTCGTTAAGTCCTCGGGCCATAAGTGTTTCAAGTTCTTTCTTATTTATCCTGCCTATTGCAGCTTCATGTGTAACCTTGGAAAGCGGGTTTGTGACGCTTATTTTTGGAGTAGATGTAGCAATAGAGCCTTGATCCTGTACCACCTCATAGCAGTCTATATGACCTCTCGAATGCGCAGCATTGCCCTCAATCTCTCCCAAAACATTTCCGGAAGCCTGATCTATCATCACCAGTCTGCTCTTCGCAGTACCCGAGGCATACTCCCCATTTAAGTGAATACTCTCTTTTACATCTATTTTATCATCCTTTTTTCCGAATATTTTTGTAAGGAGTTCGCAGGAACTCATCGGTCCCTGATCAACCTCATAGTCGATATCCAATAGTCCC
The DNA here is from genome assembly GCA_003641675.1 of Spirochaetota bacterium. Classification (GTDB taxonomy): domain Bacteria; phylum Spirochaetota; class Spirochaetia; order SZUA-6; family SZUA-6; genus SZUA-6. The sequence continues at coordinate 3,277 of QNBI01000151.1, forward strand.
ACACGGCCGTTTTTAAGCTTAAACTCTTCAACAAGCCTTGCACCCTTACCAAGCTTAGCTGACAATTTCGGATACACAAAGGTGCCGCCGCTTTCCGAATGGTAGTGCTGCTCAACATATTTCATTTCAGCCTTTTCATCAAGAGTAACCTGGGATTTCATAATATGCTCGATATGTTCGGCATCCGGAAATGAACAATGAGCCAAAAAAGATATTTTTGATCTCTTTCCTATGTAAAAATCGGAATCAATTATCTGCCTTCCCTCTCTGGGGAGCATGCCGAAACAAAGATGGACAGGATTCTTTACCTGCACATCGTCTTCAACGCTAATTTTAACTTTTACTCCGTCTTTAATTTTACTATAACTTATATGCAGCCCCGGAACTTCGTTTTTTGCAAGCACATCATGATTATTTATAACAATACTTGCGTATTCGCTGTTAAAAAGTCCTTCCGGGTTACCTCCCGCTTTTTTATATGCTTCTACAATTGCCTCATATTCCTTCGAATAATTTATATCCATTTAATCTTCCCTTATTGCAATACTGCCCTATTTTCTTGTTGTTTTACCGCTTAGATTATCCACCGATGCAATCATCGCTTCTTCATTATCTTCACACTTAGGATCATCCATAGAGGTGCAGTCATAACAGTAGGTCTTAAAATAATTGCTTACCTCATAAGGATTGCCCTGTTTAATTATTATTCCCTCGCAAAGCAGAGATACCACATCGCCCATACTGGCCATCACTTCGTTATGGGTAATTAACAGAATCGAAGCCCCTGCTTTTTTAAAGCTGAATATCACATTCCGAATAGCATCTATAGAAGCCATATCTATTCCCGAATCCGGCTCATCAAGGATTACCAGCTTTGGATTTACAGAGAGAACAGATGCAAGTTCTATCCTCTTTCTTTCCCCGCCGCTTAAACTTTCGTCTATTATTCTTCCCAGATATTTATCCGGATTTAACCCTACAAAATCAAGGTAGTCTTCCGGTTTTCCATTACCGTCCTTTAAACTTAAATACTCATAGACAGTTACACCCTCAAAAAACGCAGGTATCTGCCATGCCAGCGTTATACCGAGTTTTGCACGTTCTGTTACCGAATAGTCAGTTATATCTGAGCCGTTAAATATTATACTGCCCTTATCCGGTTTATATCCCTCCAAACCCATTATAATACCTGCAAGCGTTGTTTTTCCCGTTCCATTTACTCCTATAATCGAATATATTTCGCCATCGGGAACGGTGAGATTTAAGCCTTCAAGAATATCTTTATTATCAACACTGTAGAATATGTTTTTTAGTTCAAGCATTTTTTACGACTCTGCTAAAATGAATTTTACTAATATAGTTAAATTAAAATAACAATAATCCCCAAAAAAGTAAACCGGGATTCTGTAATTTCAAAAATATATGACCATATGCGCTAATTACCATATAATAAACATACTGGGATTCTCCCTTTATGCAAATCACATACAAAGCACGTGCAAATCACATATAAATCCGGGTGAAAAACAGAAAAAGGCCTCTTTCAAAAAAACTCAATTTTTTCTATTTTATCAATTTTCTCTTTGATATTTCCTACACAATGTATATAATTATATATAAGAGTAATTTTATGGACGCTGATAAAAACTCAAAAACGGACTCTGGCTTAAACCTTAGATATCCGAACTATTATGATAAATACAGAGTGATATTTAAAAGCGCAGGTATCGGTTTATGGGAAGAGGATTACTCCGGAGTAAAAGAAGAAATAGATAAACTAAAGGAAAAGGGCGTATCCAATTTTAACGAGTATTTTACTCAATACCCCGAGGAATCTGCACGCCTTTCCTCACTCATAAAAGTTATCGATGTTAACGATGAAGTCATTGCAATGCACCACGCAAAATCAAAGAAAGAACTTTTAGGCTCCCTCGATAAAATTGCTGTTCCCGAAGCCCTTCCTGTATTCGCAAAGGCGCTGACAGCTATTGCAGAGGGCAAAGACCGCTTTGAACATGAAGTAGCCGGCAAAACACTCGATAATAAACGCATATATACGTTTCTAAAGTTAAACATACCAAAATACAATGGCCATTTTAAAAACATGATTGTAAGTACCATAGATATAACCGAGCAGAAATACCTTAGAGAGCAGCTTATTCAAAATCAGAAATTCGAATCTCTCGGCTTCCTCGCAGGAGGCATTGCCCATGATTTCAACAACATTTTAACATCCATACTCGGGAATGCATCATTAATCGATATGACTGCAGAACTTCCGGAAGAAGTGCACAACCTCCTTTTGGAAATTGAAAAAGCGGTATCCAGAGCCAAAAGCCTAACATATCAGCTGTTAAGCTTTTCCAGAGGAAATAAACCTATTAAAAAACTCACCTCTATTAAAAAACTCATAGAAGAAAACGTCAGCTTTGCATTGCAGGGTTC
>QNBI01000152.1 GCA_003641675.1 Spirochaetota bacterium
CAGCCGGCCCAACAAGGATAATAAAAAACAAAATATACCTTACCATGGGTGCTGATATAATGGTTGTACTTGATGAATCGCCAAGTATGTCTGCAGAGGATTTTGCACCGAAGAACAGGTTCGAAGCAGCGAAATCCGTAATTAAGAAATTTATAAAAGAAAGAAAGAATGATAAAATCGGGCTGGTGGGATTTAGCAAAGAAGCCTCCCTTATTGTTCCACCGACTCTTAATTACAGTTATTTATTAAGAGCAATTGACAATATGCGGATTATGGAGCTTGGAAACGGAACAGCTATTGGAATGGGGATTTCGATTGCACTTGTTCATCTAAAAGAGACGGCTTCAGAGAATAAATTTATCATTCTGCTAACCGACGGTGATAATAATGCAGGCGAGATACTTCCTGTAAGTGCTGCAGAAATTGCACGCCAGCTTGGGGTGAAGATCTATACTGTGGGAATTGGTAAGGAGGGTGAAACCTTTCTCCAGTTTAAAGATCCGAGTACGGGAAAGAGTTTTCAGGGTGTTTATAAAGGTAAATTTGATGAAGCCGTTCTTAAGAGAATTGCTGCAGTTACAGATGGAAAGTACTTTTATGCAGGCGATGTTGAAATGCTCAACTTTATTTTTAACCGAATAGATTCCAGTGAAAAAGTGAAGAGCATCACAAGGATTAAAGTGGAAAAAGAACCCGTGGAAACTCCTTTTATCTTAATTGCACTTATTCTAGTCCTGTTCGATTTTATTTTCAGGAAAACAGTATTAAAGGAAGTGCTCAGATAATGGTTTTCGATTTCCCGTACTATCTTTTTACACTTTTAGTATTGGTTCCGGTAGTTATTATTCTGTTTGTTAATTTCCGCCGTGGTCTTAATGATCTAAAGATATTAAGTGGGCAATTTCGCTATTCGAAGATACGCAATGTATATACGGTTAAAAATTTTTTAAGCGGCTTGTTTTTCACGCTTTTTATTATTGCAATGGTTTTTGCTCTTGGAGGAATAAAGTGGGGAGAAAAGATTGTACAGGATAAAAGAACCGGTTATGAAATTGTACTGCTCATGGATGATTCTAAGAGTATGCTGGTTCATGATATAGAACCTTCACGGCTTAAAAAATCTGTTTTAATTGCGAAAGGTGTTATAGATGAAATAAAAAATGGTATGTTCGGACTGGTCCTTTTTAAAGGGGATGCAGTTGAAAATATACCTATTACCGATGATCCCGGTTCTTTAAAAGACACGCTGGATAAAATAAAAACAGACTGGATATCTTCACCCGGTACGAATATTGAGCGGGGATTAATGAAGGCGTATACTGTGTTTTCCGGAAATAATAACAGTAACAGGCTGATTATCCTTTTTTCCGACGGCGAGGAGCAAACAGGAGATTCTGTGAAATATGCAAAGTTTCTCGGAAAGAAAGCTGTTCCTGTTATTTGTGTGGCATTAGGGACTCAAAAAGGTGGAATAATAAGACTGGCTGACGGCAGAACAGTAAAGAACAGCAGAGGAGATAATGTTGTGAGCCAAATAAACCGCAGTCTTCTTGAAAATATTGCACGGGCAAGCGGAGGCGTGTATATCGATGTTGAGCACTCTGCCGATGTTCTTGAAAAGATAAAGAATGAAATAGAAAAGGTAAAACTGGGTGATTACGGCTCGGGATTCCGAGTGGTAAAAAGGTATAGATACGGATTACTTCTTATATTCGCAGTTTTCTTTTTAAGTTTATCAGTAATAATTTGGAAGGTGCCATGGCAAAACACAGTGTAAGAATATTACTTTTGGTTATAGCCAGTTTTATATTTCTTGTTTCCTGCAGTTCGCCTCTGCCTTACTTGCACCTTTTAGCGGGTAATTTTTATTACTATCGCGGAGACTATGAGCGTGCAACAGCTGATTATATGAAAGAAATTAATTCAGGTGAAAAGAAAGGCTGGATCCTGTATAATCTTGGGAATGTCTATTTTTCTCTTGGCGAGTTACAAGCGGCAATTGATAAATACAAAAAAGTTTCTCCTTTGGAAAGTACAGAATTATTCTTCAAAGCGCAGTATAATCTTGGAGTTATCTACTACCAGCTTGCAGATTATGAGCGGTCTTATCATTATTTTATTAAAGCTTTGGAACTAAAGCCCTCTGATATAGATTCCAAGCTTAATTTAGAGTATTCGCTGCAAAAACTGCGCAGCAGTGTTTCCGGAGAGAAAAATAAAAAAGGAGAAAAAAAGGCTACCGGCTTAAAGGACTCTGCCTTAAGACTGCTTGATTATATCCATTCAAGGGAGGAGTATATTTGGGAATCAAAAAAAGTACAGCCTTCTCACGGTTCTATACAGGACTGGTAGGGCTAATACTGCTTTTTACAGCTTCTATAGTATTCTCTGAACAGAATACGGTAAGGTTAAAGATTGTGCCGCAGAATCCCATAGTCAATGAGGAATTTAGAGTTGAAATTTATGTGTCCGGCAATTTTTTTACCGATGTTTCTATTCTTCCTCCTGAAAGAATGGGAGTCTTTAAAATAACAGGCGGACCCTATATTCGCCCCGATGTATCTAAAAACGGAATAATTATTTCTTTTACTGTTAGAAGCAGGAGCAAAGGCAAACATTTGCTTCGGAGTTTTGTGATTAAATCCGGTTCTTCAAGGGTTAAAACAGAAGAAGTATTAATTAATGTTATAAGCATTAAGCAGGAAGTTCTGTGGCAGGTACCTAAAAAGACAGTGTATATAGGGGAAGCAGTACCGGTTAAACTGCAGCTTTCGCTATGGAACGTTCCGGAAATACCTGTAAGTGTGGATGTACGAGTTCCTAAAAATGCTCTGCTGGAAGAATTTAGCCTTTATTCGGGGATTAAAGAGAACACAGAGGATGAAAGGAAACATTTTATTATACCCTTAAAGGGCTTCCTTGTAACTCCTGCAAGAACAGGGTATATAAGGCTTCCTGCTGCCAGGGTTCTTCTTTCGGACAACAGAAAATATTACAGCAAGGCAGTAACGCTGCGGGTTATACCGCTGCCGAAGAGGCTGCAAAAATCAAAGGCCATAGGAACCTTTTATACGGAATATTCAATTAAACCGGAGAAAGCTGTCACAGGAAAAGAAGTAACGGTGAAAGTAACCCTTTCCGGCAGGGGAAATCTTAATTATCTAAGACTCCCGGTTCCTGAAATATCCGGGAGGTCTTTAAAAAGGACGGGAAAGGTTAATAATTTTTATGCATCGGAAAAGGGCTACACAGGCTCTGTAACTGAAATTTATAAATTTCAGCTTAAGAATCCCGGTTCGTATAGGTGTACTGTTCCTGCTTTTTACTATCTGGATAGTAAGACTCAAAGAGTAAAAAAAATTGCAGACCGGAACTTAAATTTTAAAGTTATAAAAGAAAAAGAAGCGAAATCCGCAAAGACTCAGGTGTTATTTAATAAATGGCCCCTGATGAATATAAACAGGTATAGAGTGTTCAGTTATAAAAAAATGTACAGAATAGCATGGGTTTACCTGTTTTTTCTCCCTGGGCCAATGTTTATTATTATTTTCCTTATATTAGCTAGAATTAAGAAAAGAAGACATAAATGGAAAATACCGGTTTTAATTGTTGTTTCTTTGCTTCTGTTCAATGGGACTTTTATTAACAGACATTTAAAAACGGGAAGTTCAGAAGCCGGGGAATCGGAAACTATAGAGAAAGCATTAAAGTACTATGATAATGCAGATTATGAAAACGCCTTGAATATATTTCTGAAAATTGCTGATAAAACTAACAACCCTGCTGTTATTTTTAACATTGCCGCCTGTTATAATGGTCTCGATGACTATATTGAAGCAATTCACTATTTGCGGAAAATGCTTAAACTGGACCCTGCCAGCAGAACTGCGATTAAGTATCTTGTTGAGCTGGAACGTAAAGAGGGGTTGGTTAATCAAATTCCTGCTTCTATTCGTTTTAATCCTGACTATTTTTTTATTCTGGAAGTACTGATATTTAATCTCTTCTGTTTATTTCTTGTACTGTATATTAGGAGGCGTAATATACGGATTGTGCTATTTCTTATTGTCCTTTCCATAGTCTTTTTTATTTCTGCAGGCTATTTGATATACTCGATTAACTATATAAATAAGAAAACAGGGGTTATTGCTGTAGACCAGGGAGAGCTTAAAAAAATACCTGAGAGTATTGCAAATGCATGGGTAACACTAAAAGGCGGTACAGCCGTAGAAGTTTTAGAATCTGCAGGCCGGTACAGCCTAATTAGAACAGGCGACGGACTGCTGGGGTGGATTTTAAGAGGCAGTATTTTGCCGGACTACCGGACTAACAATTTGTAAACGAATTAAATGCTGAGAATTCCTTCGGGAAAGGGGATGTAGAGAAATCTTGTAAAGAAAAGGTAAAAAGCTGTAACAAGAAGAAGTATAATACCGATTTTTTCCATTATTTTTAAAAATGTTCTATTTCGGGTATCCAGATATATACTCATAAATGAAAAAAAGATAATACTTGTTAGATAAAATCCTAAAATAGGAATAAAAAAAACCCATAGTACCATAAATGAAAGGGAAATAACTATGTTAAAATACTTAATTGTTATTTCCGCAGGGTCAAATACAACTTCTTTATCATCTTTTATCACCTTTTGTTTTGAAAAACTTAGTATAAGAAGAGTTAGTGAAAGCAGTGCAAGTATAATAATTACAACTCTGGGGAAAAGTGCACTGTATGGACTAAAGTTTTTAGTCTGGAACCAGAATACGGCGCATAGTATTAAAATTATAACTGCAGATATTCTGTTTGCTGTTTTCATCTTTGCAACTTCCTCTTATCGAACATCCTGCGGGCAAAAGGCCATGATGCAGAGATAACAGTTAGCACAATCAGGACTAAAGAAATCGGTCTTGTGAAGAACATACCGAGTACAGATCCCTCTGCTGTACCCATAAGGATTGCCTGGACGAGGCCCTCTTCACATATTTTACCCAGTATTAACCCCAGTACAATAGGGCCCGCATCAAAACCAGCTTTCTTTCCTACATAACCGACTATACTGAAAAATATCATAACATAAACATCAAAAATATTGTTGTTTATTGCATAGGCACCAATAATTGTTAGAAAGAAAATAAGAGGAGCAAGTATTACAGAGGGGACATGTGTAATTAATTTTGAAATAATTTTCCCCATCCATATACCAAGCGGGAGTATTAGAATATTTGCAAGGATTAAAGAAAGAATAAATGTATAAGTTATTGCTCCGTGTGTGGTGAATAAATCCATTCCCGGCTGCAGACCCTGAAGCAGAAGAGCGCCTAAAAGAACAGCGGCAGGTGGCGCCCCAGGAATACCTAATGTTAAGAGAGGGATAAGGGAACCCGAAACTTCTGCATTGTTAGAAGCTTCTGAGGCTACGATTCCGTCTATATTCCCTTTACCGAATTTCTTAGGATTTTTGGATGCTCTGACAGCTTCGTTATACGAAACCATAGATGCTATATTCCCTCCAGCTCCGGGTATTATTCCGACAAAAGTCCCTATTACAGCGGAACGTATAAGCAGCAAGGGTTTCTTTATAAGCTTAATGAAGACGCCAAGCACAACATGTTTCTGCTTTTTATAGGGTATTGCAGTATAATTCTTTTCCTTTAGTTCGATCATTCCGAGAAGCTCAGGAATGCAGAAAAACCCGATTAGTGCTGGGA
>QNBI01000153.1 GCA_003641675.1 Spirochaetota bacterium
AGGAGGAGCCTCGAAGAGGCGGAAAAACTCAATCTCGATTCCATAGCTTTCCCAGCAATATCAACCGGAGTATACGGATACCCGCGCGAAAAGGCTGCAAAAGTTGCCTATGATACGATAACAAAGTTTACTTCTTCCCATGCACATCCGAAAGATATATATCTCGTGTTCTACTCTCCGGATGATAAGAACGTATTTTTAGCTGCGGTGGGCGAATAGACATGTTAAGGCTCCGTGTATGTCTTTAAACTGGAAAGAGATAGATCTTATACTTTCTGAACTGCCACTAAAGGGCAGTCTTGTAAGAAATATTTACCAGCCGGACCATCATTCCCTTATTTTGGAGCTCTACAGTAGAAGAGGAAACTATTTACTCTACATATCACTCTTAACAGGCTTTACCAGGCTGCATACTATTAAGAAAAAACCTAAAAATCCGTCCAGGCCTCCCCGCTTTGTCTCTTTTCTCCGTGCCCATATACGCAACGGGAAAATAAGCGGGGCAGAACAGTTAGGATCGGAGCGGGTTATTAAAATTACAGTAGAGCGTTACGAAGAGAAAACTATTCTCTGGATAAGGCTGTGGGGGGGAGCAGCCAATATAATTGCAGCAGATGAGAAGGGCAATATCCTCGATGCATTTTACAGGAGGCCCAAAAAAGGAGAAATTTCCGGCGGACTTTTTGCACCGGAGGCGGCATTTCCAATAGACAAGACAGCCAAAAAAACTGACAAAAAAGAATTCACCATTAGAGACATACCCGGAGAGGGGAATTTTAATGAAAGAATAGAGAAATACTACAGTTCCATCGAGACCGGCAGGGAAAAACAGCAGCTCATAACTTCCATTATTCAAATCCTTGCAGGCCGTGAAAACAGGATACTTTCAACAATAGAGAAACTTGAAAAACGAAAAGAAAAGTACGAAAACTATTCGAGGTACAGGGAATTGGGCGATATTATAAAATCTTCCCTGCATAAAATAAAAAAGGGTGATGAATGGCTTAATACGAAGGATTTTTTCAACAACAACGAGGCAGTGGACATCAGATTGGATAAGAAGCTCTCACCCCTCGAGAATGCGGGAAAATACTACAAGGAGTACAAAAAAGCCAAATCGGGGCTTAATAAAATCGGGGAAGAACTTGAATCGCTGCATAACAGCCTCAGGCGGTTAAAGGAAACAAGGAAAATTGTAGAGGATGCATCCACGAGCCTGCACGAACTGTACGAAATTAAACACGAATTTAAAACGGCAAAGGTGCAGAGAGCGGGAGCCGGTACCGAAGGTATTACATTTTATTCGCACGATTTTACAATTAAGGTGGGGAGAAGCGCTAAGGAAAACGATGCCCTTTTAAGACACTATGCGAGAGGGAATGACTACTGGTTTCATGTCCGTGATTACCCGGGAGGGTATGTATTTGTACGCAATAAAGCCGGGAAAAGTATTCCCCTTGAGGTAATGCTCGACGCGGCTCATCTGGCCATGTATTACAGTAAAAGGAAAACCTCCGGCCAGGGCGATATCTACTATACCCAGGTTAAATATTTAAGGCGTGCAAAAGCGGGGAAAACAGGGCTTGTAATCCCGACGCAGGAGAAAAACCTCTTTGTAAAGTACAATCCGGAGCGTATCCGCAGACTCAAGGAAATACCTGTCCAATAATTTCCGGTTTTAAAGTAACTTTTTTTGCTTTATTCTACTCTATATACATAATATACAGTATGAATACTTCTGGTTTCGGGAAAACACAGATGCGTCCTCCAATTGTTGACGGAATATTTTATCCCAGCAGCAAGATTAAGCTAAAAAAACAGGTGGAACAGTTTATTAACTCTGTTGAAAGACCGGAGGATAATGCCCTTGCAGTGATTACACCTCATGCAGCTTTTCAATATACGGGGCGCCTTATAGCAGAAGCTTTTAAGGCTGCAGCTTTAAGGGAAATTAAAACTGTTGTAATTATAGGCCCCATGCACAGAGACCCCATAGACAGGTTTGCACTGCCCACTGCCCGGTTCTTTTTAACCCCGATGGGTAAGATAAGAGTTAACAATAAATACATAGACGCACTTTCAAAAGCGGATAAAAGTTTTGTTTTTAACAATATCCCTCATTTTGAAGAACACAGCATAGAAATACAGCTGCCCTTTATTCAGTTTCTCTTCCCTAAAGCGGATATTGTGCCGATACTTACCGGTAAAACAACAGAAAATAACATTAAACGTCTTTCACGATCTTTGCATTTGACATTCGGTACCGATTATAAGTACATTCTTTTTGTGGCTACCTTAAACACCTCTTCCTATATATACGGTACGGACCCGGAAGCGGAAGCTTCTCAATTCGAAAGACTTCTCATAACCAGAAACTGGCATGAAATAATTAATGCGGCAGAGCATAAGGGGCTTAGTGCCTGTAACCTCACTGGTATTTCATCTATTCTGGCATTTGCAGACAGTATTAATGAAGGCAAGTATAAGATAGAAATCCTGGATACAGCCACAACGGGTATAACAACACGCAGCATGCAGAAAAGAGTATTCTATACTTCTGCGGCTCTTTGCCTTGAAGAGAAAAACGAGGAGGTACGATAAATGGAATTCACACTGTCCGATAAAGAAAAGAAAATACTTCTCACTACAGCCCGTGAATCTATAGGGGAACACCTCTTTAACCAGCCCGGGAACTATCCTGAACCAACCAGACATATAATGACTAAATGTGGCGCTTTTGTTACCCTTCATATAGGTTCCGCTTTAAGAGGGTGTATAGGTTATGTTATACCGGTTAAACCTCTGTACGAAACGGTAAAGGATGTAGCCGTTTCGAGTGCATTTCAGGACCCAAGGTTTCCGCCCCTGCGGAGGGATGAATTTGACAGGATAGAGATAGAAATTTCCGCTCTGTCCCCGCTTAGTAAAATTACCGATATCAGTGAAATTAAAGTAGGTCTCCATGGTATTATGATAAAGAGAGGCTTTTCATCCGGCCTTCTTCTTCCTCAGGTAGCAACTGAACAGAATTGGGATCTGGAAACCTTTCTGACAAATACATGCTATAAAGCGGGATTAAACGGTAACTGCTGGAAACAGAGCGATACAGAGATAGAAATTTTCAGTGCAATAGTATTCAGCGAGAAAGAGCTGCAGGAAGCAAAATGACATTATATTCCGAACCAAGGCTCCTTTTGGAAAACAACAGAGAGATTCTCGGTATACCGACGGGAATAAAAGGAAAAAGTTTTGCTCTGACAAAACTTTCAGCATTAAAAAATGAGAAGGGGTGGATTGTCGGTCAAGATGATATTACCGAGTGGAAAGTCGACGGCTTTTTAGTCAGGGAGGGTGAAATATTTCTTTACGGTCCTAAATTTTCAGGCAGAAGCCTTGGGGCTATCCTGGAACACAGTAAACCCAAAAGCTCTATCTCCGTATTATCTCTGCTTATAGGCGCCCTTAAAAGGCTCAACTCGCACGGGGCAGAGCCTTTTCATATTCAAAGCGACTCGGTAATAATATCGGATGAAGGAAATATACTTTTCCTCCCTCCCAACTTAATAAAAAACGTGGACTCAACAAGGCCTTTGCACTACAGAATAAAAGTATACGACAGATACAACAATCCGTCTCTTCAGGGAGAAAAGTCACTCTCCTTTACCCTGGGAGTTATAGCTTATAAGTTCCTCACCGGTGAATATCCCTTCGATTCGGAAACAGAAGAGGAACTGCATGAAAAAATGAGGAGACAGGACCTGCTCCCTCCCCGCTTAATTATACCGGAAATAAAGGAGGAAGTCTCTTCGTTTATAATGCAATCCTTAGGAAGAGACAATGAATCCGGAAAATGCAGCAATTTAGCAGAAATACCGGATTTATCACAGTGGGAAACAAAACTCGAACAGTGGGGTAAGGGCTCTATATATTTAAAAATAAGCGAGGATGAAAAGACTGCAGTAATACAGCAGGCAGAAAGCCGAAGGGTAAAGATTAATAAGGATTTTAGACGTAAGGTTTTCTGGCAGAGAAACTGGAAAAAAATCGCCATAATTTCGCTTACGGTAATTATATCCGGCGCTGTACTCGGCAGCATAATGAAAAATGTTTTAGCGCCGAGAAAAACCCATGGGTTCACCCCGATTGAGGTAGTAAAGACATTTTACAACAGTTTAAACACCCTCGATTCGCAGATAATAAGCGACTGTGTAATAGATAAGGCAGGGAAACAGGAGGTTGATGAAGTAACCAACCTCTTTGTAATTTCCAGAGTTTCTTTAGGCTATGAAGGGAAAACCTCAATAATTTCTGCACCGGAATGGGATAAAAGGGGAAGGCCGGAGCTAAAACCTCCGCTCTCTGTCTATGGAGTTCTAAACCTTAAAATTGAAACTGTACAGCCTGTGCCGAGACCGGTGTTTCTTGTGAATTATCAGAAATGGGTGCCTGTTTCTCAAGGAGAAAATCCGGACAAAACAAATACAAGTGTTAATAAAGGCAGGGCGTATCAGGGCTTTGAGATTACAGATAAACTATACCTAAAAAAAGACAGAGGAGACTGGGTAATACACAAGATAGAGAGGCTTAAACGGGAGCCTGTAAACCAAGCTAATACAAAAAAGGAGTAAAAAATTATGCAGAGTATAAAAAGACTTAAACATGAAGAACGTGTTTTCCTTGCAGGCTGTATAAGGGCAGTTACAATGGCAAACGGTATTATAGAGGAAGAAGAGCTTGCCGATATAGATAAGATTATAGATAAACTTAAATTTAACGATTATGAAGAATGTCTTGTGGAATTCGAAGAAAACATTCCCGATAAAGAAGCCTTTTATGAATACGCAAAAAAAATAAAAGATAAGAAGGCTCAGGATATAATACTCTCTGTTGTGTATGAACTTACTCTGCAGGAGGGTGCTCCCGATGAATCGGAGGAAAGTATCTTTAATACGCTCAACAGTATTTGGCGTTAATGCATTAAGACTAACGTTTTAACGTCCGGATTTAAGCCTTTTTATTTTTGCCTTAATTTCATTTGCCTTTAGAAGCGAGAAAAAGGAAACAGCAATAGAAACACTGCCGCCAACAGCAAGAAAGTTTATCACAAGCTTCCTGTCCGCAGCGGGAAACATTGCAGCAACCTCTTCAGGAAAAACCGTTCCGAGAACCCCTGCAGTCTCAAGGAGTATTCCGGCAGATAAAAGAACAAACCCCGTACTCAAATAGGCTGTTCTGCCCGCTTTTAGCCTTGCCATTTCACGTGAGAAGTCTTTTTTTAAAATCTGTGTTTTTTCTTTAGCAGACCCTGGTTTTTCTTTTTTTTGTTTGATGCTTGAAGAGGCAGACTTTTTTACCTGTGCAGATTTTGCCTGTGCAGATTTTAAAGGAATCGGCGTTCCTCTGAACTTATGCTCTTCCCAATACTCTACTATATCTTCCGGTATAGCTTCCGGTCTTAAAACTGTTATATAATTCGCTTTTGATATGGCAACCATTTCATTTGCATTTATCGTTGTTCCCTTTAAAGCCTTTGCAACCGGCGTGGTTTCTCCTGTTTTCTCTTTCACTACCGGCTCCACTTCCACTACTCCCTTAAAGCAGTAGACCCGTGTAAAAGGGACTGAACTTTCCCCTTCCTTGGGCACTACAACTGTCATGCCGAAATCTGTTCCCCGAACACCGGCTATTGCCTCATTTCCGCTTA
>QNBI01000154.1 GCA_003641675.1 Spirochaetota bacterium
ATAATTGGAAAAAAGGGAAAAAATATACCGTTTTTAATGCCGACGGAGTAAAATTCTCAACTCCAATTTGTTTTGAAGATACTTTCGGGAATCTCTGCAGAAATTTTGTAAAAAGAGGAGCCGATATTATAGTAAATATGACAAACGATTCCTGGTCCTATTCCGTTGCAGCCGAAATGCAGCATATGAACATGGCTGTATTCAGGGCTGTCGAAAATAAGCGGACAGTGGTGCGTTCTACAAATGGCGGGATAACATGTTCCATAGATCCGAATGGAAAAATTCTGCATTTTTTAAAACCCTTTACGGAAAGCTATTTAATTAGTTCTGTGCCTGTTTATAATGGAAGAGAAACTCTATATACAAGATGGGGAGATTGGTTTGCTATTCTAATTGTAATCCTTGCATCCTGTGGAGTGGTTTTATCCCTGTTAAGATTGTTTCGTAAAAAGAATTGACAAGATGCTGTAAGTAGAAGAGAATAGAAACAAATTGGGGGATTTGTTATGACGTTAAAAGGGAATATATTAATTGTTGACGATGAACAGATTAATCTGGATTTTTTTGATGTTATGCTTAGCAAGCTTGGTTTTAAGGTTAACCAGGCAACAGACGGCGAGGAAGCTTTAAAAAAGGTTAAAGAAATTAATCCGGACCTTGTTATTCTCGACAATATAATGCCGAAATTATCAGGCTGGGAAGTTACCAAAAAATTAAAACATGAAGAAGAGTATAAAAAATACAGAGATATTCCCATTATAATGTTTTCCGCAATGGATGATGTAAAGGATAAAATAGAGGGCCTTGAGCTTGGTGTGGATGACTATATTACAAAACCGTTTAATTTTTCCGAAGTTCTTGCCCGTATCAGAGCAGTGTTGCGAAACAGGGAACTTACAAAACAGGTTTTAAGACGTGAAAAAAGACTCGCTGTTGTTGAATCGCTGAATAATTCGCTTGTTTTCTTTACTCAGCATATAAAAAAACCAATTTCACAGTTAATTGAAAACGCAGAAAATACTAAACCTGAAAACAGGGCAAAAGTAATAGAACTGATTGAATCTATAAAGAGAGAAGGTAATGAAATATTAGCCACAATCGGGGGTTTGGAGGATGAGATAAATGAGCTCCAGGGAAGAGATGAAAGATTAAAAAGAGGGGATATGTCTTAGGAAAACTTGGAGAAAAAATTCGAAAAAAATTTAAAAAAGTGGAAGAGAAGGCAAAAAAAACTGGAAGGAGTAGAACATTGATCTCTGAGGAGAAAAAAAAGGTTCTCGCTCTGTTTGCCGAAGGAAGAAAACATTACAAACTTATGGATTTTGAAGGGGCGAGGGACTATTTCCTGAAGGCTTTAAAGATAGACTCTAAAGACGGGCCGTCTAAACTATACTATGTGCGGTGCAAGCATTATATAGAAAATCCGCCGCCGGAAGACTGGGATGGCGTTTTTGTTATGAAGACAAAATAGGAGTTTAAGCATAAAAATGGCAAGAAATATCAACCATAAAGAGGCGATAGAATTAAAAACCACACTTGGCAAAGAAACTAAATTTAAAGGGACCATGCGGTTTAAGGATTCTTTAAAGATTGATGGAAAATTCGAAGGTGAAATTATTTCCAGAGGCTTTTTGTATATAGAACGTGACGCAGAAATTAAAGCGGATATACGTGTCGGATCTATTGTTATAGGCGGAATAGTGTACGGAAATATCGAAGCTTCCGATAAACTTGAAATGCTCTCTACGGGAAGAGTATTCGGTAATATTAAGACCCGAGTACTAAAAATTGCCGATGGTGTTGCATTCGAAGGTAAGTGCGAGATGATAAAGGATTCTGATAGTATTGATGTATTTTCCGATACAGTAGTAAATTTAAAGAGAACAGCACAGGGTGTCAGTTAAGAAAACTTCCATTATTATTTCTGTCGGAACAGAAATAATAAAAGGTAAAATTCAGGAAAAACACTTAAAATTTTTGGCTCCACAGCTTAATATCATGGGTTTTGATATTATAAAGGCGGTTTCTATTCCGGATAATCATGAGATTATGCATGAGGAAATTAAGCATGCAGTGGATAATTGTGATCTTCTTATTGTAACAGGAGGTCTGGGGCCTACTTCAGATGACATAACCCGTGAAGTAGTTTCCGAGGTTGCTGGAAAAGCTCTATCTTTTAGAGAGGACGTTTGGGCCTCTATCATGAGCAGGTTCCGCGGACGTAAAATAGCCGATGTAAATAAAAGACAGGCTATGTTTCCTGAAAAATTCTATATCCTTGAGAATAACGCCGGAACTGCTCCTGGAATGGCAGGTTGGATAGGAAAAACCTTTGTTGCTGTATTACCGGGACCCCCATATGAATTAAAAGTAGTATTTGATAATTCTTTACTGCCTGTCCTTGAAAGGCACTTTAATTTTAAAATGGAAGAAAATAACCTAACCTGCAGTGTGTTTATGACTCCGGAATCTGTGCTGGAGGAAACTCTGGAGAGGAATAGAATCGGAAATGTGAAATGGGGAACAAGAGTCTCCGGAGATCATATTGAGTTCTATTTAAAAGGGGGCAGTAATAATGAAAGACAGAAAATGTTTAGCTCCCTTAAAGCAGATCTTGGGAACTTAATAGTGAGACTTGGAGATACAACGCCTGCAGAGATTATTTCTCGCACCCTTCGCAGTATCGGTTATAAATTGGTAACTGCGGAATCCTGTACGGGAGGGTTCCTCGGGAAACTGCTTACAGATATACCCGGCAGTTCCGAGTTATACTGGGGTGGTTATATTACATACTCAGACAGCGCAAAACAGAATATTCTTGGAATACCTGAATCTCTGATTAAGCAATATGGTGCTGTATCAAGAAGTGTCTGTGAAAGAATGGCCGTAGAGGCACTCCGCCTTTCCAAAGCGGATATAAGCATCGCGGTATCCGGAATTGCCGGCCCGGAAGGCGGAAGCAAAGACAAACCTGTAGGAACGGTATGGATAACTGTTTTGAACAGAAACGGAGATACAGAAGTGAAGCTCTTCCATTTTTTCGGCAGCAGAGCTTCTGTCAGGATGAAAACTGCAGTTTCTGCATTTCTTTTAGCAGAAAAAATGCTTATTGGAAATGAATGGCTTGACAGGTATCAAAGCTGGTAATATATTAATATAGAAGCTCTACTCGGTTAGTATCCAATTTAAATAGAGAACATTTCCAGCAGATTGAAAAACAACGATAACATGGAGAACTGAATGGCAATAATTCGAAGACGCAAAAAAAAGGAAACTTCGGAGGTCCCACAGCAGGAAGAATTAAACATTAGAAAAACAGAACAGGATCCGGAACATTTGAATAATCAAAAAGAGGAAGCCCCAAAACAGGAGTTTAAAAAAGAAGAAAACGAGAATATTTCGGATATTCATGATAATGACAACAGTAACGATACCGATGTTAAAGAGCAGGCGGCAGGTAAAAAAGCCGTTGTAAAAAAAACGGTGAAAAAAAAGATTAGAGTAGAACTTATAAAAACAGAAGAACATGATTCAGAAACCCCTGCTTTGGAAAATGCAGAAAAGACAGATGAAGATAGGGGTGAAATTAAGGAAAAGCCGGAATATCATAAACACGCGAAAATGCAGACACATCAAACGGCAGGCAGAAAACATACAGGAAATGATAACGGGAATAACCACAGAAGAAGCGCTGCAAATACAGAGGGAAATCAGGGGAATGTCACTGTAACAGCAGATAAACGGCCCAGGTTAAGAATAAATGATTTAACAGAAATGGGATTACCCGAACTAAGGGATAGGGCCAGTACAATAGGACTAAACCACGAAGTACTCCTGACAATGAAAAAGCAGGAAATTATATTTTCCATACTTAAAGCTCATACGGAAAAAAACGGAATTATATTTGCTCACGGTGTACTGGAAATCCTCCCCGATGGTTACGGATTCCTCCGTTCTCCAAATTACAGTTATCTGCCGGGGCCGGATGATATTTATATATCTCCTTCACAAATTAGACTGTTCAATTTAAAGACAGGGGATACAGTTTCGGGGCAGATAAGGCCGCCAAAAGAAGGAGAACGTTTTTTTGCCATGCTCCGTGTGGAAGAGGTCAACTTTGATGCGCCTCATGTAGCCCAGACAAGAATTCCCTTTGATAATTTAACGCCGCTCTATCCTAATGAAAGGCTTAACCTTGAAACGACTACAGAAGAAATATCCACGAGAATGATAAATCTTTTCTGTCCTATCGGAAAAGGGCAGAGGGGGCTCATAGTTTCTCCTCCAAGGGCCGGAAAAACCATAATTTTACAGAAGATTGCAAATGCTATTACTATAAATCATCCGGAGGTGTTTATAATAGTACTTCTAATCGATGAACGTCCGGAAGAAGTAACAGATATGCAGCGGAGTGTTAAAGGGGAAGTAGTGTCTTCCACCTTTGATGAACAGGCTACCAGGCATGTTCAGGTCGCCGAGATGGTTATAGAAAAGGCAAAACGTCTTGTTGAGCATAAGAAGGATGTTGTTATACTTCTGGATTCGATCACGAGGCTTGCAAGGGCATATAATCAGACTGTTCCTACTTCGGGAAAAATCCTTTCAGGAGGTGTAGACTCTAATGCACTTCACAAACCTAAGAGATTCTTCGGTGCTGCTAGGAATATAGAGGGCGGCGGAAGCTTAACGATTGTGGCAACTGCGCTGATTGAAACGGGAAGCAGGATGGACGAGGTTATTTTTGAAGAATTTAAAGGGACCGGGAATATGGAAATTGACCTTGACAGAAAACTGTCCGACAGAAGGCTTTTCCCAGCTATTAATATTAAAAAATCAGGAACAAGAAAGGAAGAACTTCTACTGTCGGAAGAGGAATTAAGTAAAATGTGGATTTTACGCAAAGTTATAAATCCTATGGACGATGTTGAAATTATTGAATTACTAATTGACAGAATGCGCAAAACCAAGAATAATGATGCATTCTTAAAATCGATGAATACATCGGCTGTGTCGGATTAACAGCCGGTTTGCAGGAGGAAAAGATATGAAAAAAGGCATACACCCTAAATATGAACTGACAACAATTACTTGCGCATGCGGTAATGTTATAGAAACACGGTCAACTGCTAAGGATATAAAGGTTGAAATATGTTCTGCCTGTCATCCTTTCTTTACAGGAAAACAGAAACTTATTGATACAGCAGGTAGAGTTGAGAGGTTTAAAAGGCGTTATAATATTAAGGATTGATTGGTGTAGCGACTGAATAAAAAGCGGAATTTGTAATAAAAATTCTGCTTTTTATTTGCCCAGCTGGTTTTCTTGACTTTCAATTTAAAAGGATATAAAATAATTTCTAAAGGATGGTAAATCCGAGTAATAAATTAGCGAGACTTTGCAAACGTTTGTAGATGAGAACTGATGGTTTGTATTATTTAAAGGAATATTACAATCGTCTGCAGGGTAAATGTAAGGAGGTTTTATGAAACGTTTATTAGTAGTTTTACTCTTATCGGTCCTTTTAATAGGATTTGTTTTCGCTGGGGGCCAGGCAGAGAAGAAGGTGCTTCATATTTATACTGCCTTTGACACCGCAGAGGCGAAATACTATATCGAAGCATTTGAAGCGGACACAGGAATAAAGGTAGAGTGGGTAAGGATGTCTTCCGGTGAAGTGCTTGCCCGTGTG
>QNBI01000155.1 GCA_003641675.1 Spirochaetota bacterium
TGGAAGGTAAAGAAATAGCCGAAAACATACTAAAAGAAACAATAAAACAGGGAACGTTAAGGCGTGATTTTGTTCCTGTTTTTTGCGGTGCTTCTCTACGCAATATGGGTATTCAACCCCTATTGGACGGAGTTGTAAATTATCTGCCCTCTCCCTCTGAAATCCCCCCGATAATAGGGCATCACAGTAAAACGGGAAAAGAGGTGAAAATACCCTGCAGGAAGGAGGCTCCCCCCCTTGCATTGATATTTAAAATACAGAATGACCGTGAAGCAGGCTCTATGAGCTATTTAAGAGTTTATTCGGGAAGCCTTAAAAACGGAAGTACCATTTATAATATATCCAAGAAGAAGCGTGAGAGGATAACAAGACTGCTTAGAATGCATGCCAACAGGTACAATAGGGAAAATACGGTAGAAGCCGGTGATATAGCTGTAGCCATAGGTTTAAAAGATGCGCAGACAGGAGATACCGTAGGAACGGATAAATTTCCTGTGCTGCTGGAAAATATAAAATTTCCAGAGCCTGTTATATCTGTTGCAATTGAGCCGAAAACTCTGTCGGAAAGAAAAAAGCTTAACGCTGTTTTATCTTTACTCGCCAAAGAGGACCCGACTTTCTTTGTGAAGGAAAATGCCGAAACCGGACAGCTTATTGTATCCGGTATGGGTGAGCTCCATCTTGATGTTCTTGTTACAAGAATGGTGGAAGAATACAAAGTCGAGGCTAAGGTCGGTAAACCTCATGTCTCGTACAGAGAATCCATATCAAAAGAGGCTGTACATAAGGAGAAATTTCACAGGGTCGTCGGAGGGAAAGAGAATACAGCTGTAATTATACTTAGGGTTAAGCCTCTGGAAAGGGGAAGCGGGAACAGGTTTATAAGTATTTTAAATAAAGATGAGCTCCCTGATGAACTTGTCAGAAGCGTTAAACGGGGAGTTGAAAATGCCTTTAATGCGGGCATTGTATTCGGCTATCCCGCCATTGATATAGAGGTTACTCTTGAGAGTGCAGAGTACAGCCAGACTGCTTCTACGCCCTTTGCCTTCGAAGCGGCCGGCTCCCTTGGTTTTGATGCAGCATGCAGAAAGGCAGATCCTGTGCTCCTTGAGCCTATAATGCTTGTTGATGTTATGTGTCCGAAGGAATTTGTCGGTGATGTTATCGGTAATTTGAACTCAAGGAACGGGGTTGTATTAAATATGGAAAACAAACCCGGTATGGATCATATCCATGCGGAAGTTCCCCTTGCACAGATGTTCGGATACTCAACGGCATTACGCTCTTCTACTCAGGGGAGAGGAACCTTTTCTATGGAATTCTCTCACTTTGCGGTAAAAGAAGGGGGGTTTAGCTCGTAGCCCGTAACGGTTGTACGGTACAATATACAATACTCCGCTTGACAGGCGAATTGTTTTCTCTCTAAAATACTTAAGTTTTTCGGATAGTTTCTACTATTTCAAAGTTTCTTAAAAGACGAAAATCGGGAGGATATCTTGTACAAACCAGTTGACCCTAAGGTAAATTTTCCTGCCATGGAAGAAAATATTTTAAAATTCTGGCAGGAGAGGAATATTTTTGAAAAATCTATAAAACAGCGTGAAAATAATGAAGAGTATGTTTTCTATGACGGTCCTCCGTTTGCAACCGGACTTCCTCACTTCGGACATTTTGTCCCGGGAACTATAAAAGATATTATTCCCAGGTATCAGACCATGAAGGGTAAAAAAGTATACAGAAGGTTCGGCTGGGACTGTCACGGACTTCCTGTTGAATATGAAATGGAGAAAGAGCTGGGAATTTCCGGTAAACATGAAATAGAAGATTTTGGTATTGCAAAATTCAATGAATCCTGCAGGTCAATTGTACTGCGTTATACTCATGAATGGCGTTCAATAATTACAAGAATGGGGCGATGGGTGGATTTTGACAACGATTACAAGACTATGGACCCGGATTATATGGAATCTATATGGTGGGTCATTAAAGAGTTGTGGAACAGAGGCCTGTTGTATGAAGGTCATTACATTCTTCCGTACTGTCCCAGGTGCTCCACGGTACTTTCTAATTTCGAGCTTAATTTAGGAGGGTACCAGGATGTTCAGGACCCCTCTGTTACCATAAGATTTAAAGTTGCAGGGGAGGAAAATACTTACTTTCTGGCGTGGACTACAACTCCGTGGACTCTGCCGTCCAACCTTGCCCTGGCATTAGGACCGGATATTGATTATGTAAGAATAAAAGACGTTGAAGACAACTATATTCTTGCAGAGGAAAGGCTTTCAAGTTACTACAAGTCTAAGGATGAGTATGAAATAGTTAAGAAATACAAGGGTAAAGAGCTTGCCGGAATCAGTTATGAACCAATTTTCCCCTATTTTAAAGATCTTTCAGACAGAGGTGCATTTAAAACATACATTGCCGATTATGTTTCTACGGAAGACGGAACAGGAATTGTTCATACCGCTCCCGGCTTCGGCGAGGAAGATTATTCGCTTTTAAAGAATACAGATGTCCCTGTTGTATGTCCTGTGGATGAAGAGGGCAGGTTTACAGATGATGTACCGGATTATCGGGGTGTTTTTGTTAAAGATGCAGATAAGCAGATAATAAAAGACCTAAAGGAGAGAAGAATTCTTGTTAAGTCGGGAACAATTACTCATAGCTATCCACACTGCTGGCGCTGCCATTCACCGCTTATCTACAGGGCTATATCTTCCTGGTTTGTAAATATAGAAAAGATAAAAGAAGACATGTTAAAAGCAAACAGTGAAATAAACTGGGTTCCGTCCCACCTTCGTGACGGGCGCTTCGGAAAGTGGCTGGAAGGAGCCAGAGACTGGGCTATTTCACGCAACAGATACTGGGGTAATCCTCTTCCTATTTGGAAATGCGAAAGCTGCGGCTCTATGGTCTGCCTTGGTTCAAAGAAAGAGCTCGAAGAGCGTTCGGGCAGGAAAGTAGCAGACCTGCACAAACACTTTATAGATGATATTACCTTTAAGTGTGAAAAATGCGGCGGAACGATGAAAAGAGTACCGGAGGTACTGGACTGCTGGTTTGAATCGGGGGCTATGCCCTATGCACAGAATCATTATCCCTTCGAAAACAAAAAACATTTCGAAGAGCATTTCCCGGCGGATTTTATTTCTGAAGGCTTGGACCAGACGAGAGGATGGTTCTACACTCTGACGGTTCTCGCTGCAGCGCTCTTTAAAAAGCCGGCCTTTAAGAATGTTGTTGTCAACGGTCTTGTTCTGGCCGAAGACGGCAAAAAGATGTCGAAATCGGAAAGAAACTATACCGACCCGTCCAAAATTGTAAATATGTACGGAGCAGACGCTTTAAGGCTCTTTCTCATGCACTCTGCAGTAGTTAAAGCGGAGGATTTACGCTATTCGGATTCCGGTGTTAAAGAGGTGCTTAAGACTGTAATTATTCCTCTGTGGAATTCGTACAGTTTTTTTATAACCTATGCAAATATAGACGATATCTCTCCACAAAGCGCTCCTGAAAATCCTGCAAATCCTCTGGACAGCTGGATACTGTCAGAGGCGGAGAATCTGGTAGAACAGGTTGGGAAACAGCTTGAAAGTTATGACCTCCAGAAGGCGATTGACCCGATTGTAGATTTCATAGATCTGCTCAATAACTGGTATATACGAAGATCCAGGAGACGTTTCTGGAGATCGGAAAATGACATGGACAAGAAACAGGCGTACGAATCTCTCTACTCCGTATTGATGAAGCTTGTTACAACCGCCGCCCCTTTTATTCCTTTTACAACAGAAGAGATATATAGGAATTTAAAGGATAGTAAAATGCCGGAATCTGTTCATCTGTGCGACTTTCCGGTTCCCAATTCCGATATCAGAAACTACAGTCTGGAAAAGAAGATGAAAATAACGCGGCAGGCTGTTTCTTTAGGCAGAGCAATCCGGACCATGCATAATCTAAAAATAAGGCAGCCCTTAAAGGCCATTCATCTTGTAACCAGAGACGAAGAAGAGCAGAAAGCTCTAATGGAGATGGAAGCTATAATAAGAGATGAACTCAATGTTAAGAATGTTATCTTAAGAAAGAACGAAGAAGAACTTGTAGAGTATATGGCAAAACCGAACTATAGAGCTTTGGGAAAGCTTCTGGGCAAGGATATGAAAAGTGCGGCTCAAAAAATAGAAAATCTGTCCATGCAGGAAATTCAATCTCTAATGGAAGGAGCGGTTCTGTCTCTTGATTTGGATGGAAGGAATTTTGACCTGACAATAGATGGAATACAGATTATAAGGATAGAGAAGGAGAATCTTAAAGTTATAAATGAAGGTTCCCTAACCGTTGCTCTGGATCCTGAGCTTACCGAGGAACTCATAGAGGAAGGACTAATAAGAGACATGGTGAGAAGTATTCAGAACCTTCGCAAGGAGATGGGCTTTGAAGTTACAGACAGAATTTCTCTGTATATGTACGGCTCCGATTCTATTAAACGTGCGGTTGAAAATTTCTATGAGCACCTTACAGGTGAAACTCTTGCAACTTACTGGTCCTGGGAAAAACGCAAAGATTCCAGGGAATTCGATTGCGGGGAGGAAAAATGTCTTATCGCCATAGAAAAAGCAGAATAATACTTGCTGCGATTGTTTTTCCAGTAATTTTACTCGCCTTTGCTTCATGTGCGACTGCACCCCCAAAGATGGCTACAGAAGAGTGGTTCGCTCTGCTGCCCGAAAAGTCGAGCATGTATATCTATCTGGACAGGGCAAAATCTTCCGACTTGCTGGATGAGATACTGGTTTCTGCTAAACTGCTCGATAATGATGTTAAGTATATCCTTTCCAAAACGGATAAAATTTATGGGACTATGGATATATCCGGAAATTCGCAACCTGTTCTTTCAATAGTAACATTGGGCAGCTACCCGGCATCACTTATAAACCTTCGGCTCTCATTCAGCAAGTATTGGGAAAAGAAGAAATATAAAAAAGTCTATTTTGTGAATAAGGGAAATAAATTGGAGGTTGCTTTTCCGGGGAATTCCGTTATATTGATTTCTCAAAAAGCTATAGAGGTCATGTTGGAAAACTATATAGAACCTCCTTTTTTTAAGATGCTGGAGCCTGTTAAGAATGATCTTAAGTCTTCTGATCTCCTTATATATTTCCCTGCGGTTCCTGAAGGAACAGCGCTTAAAGACAGGCTGACAAAGATTAGAACAACAGTGAATGAAATATGGATAGCAGGTAACAGGAAAAGGGACGACTATGAACTCTCCGGAGCTTTCATTGTTTCAACGGATAAGCAGGCAAAAGTATTTGCCGCACTTTTTAGACTAATTATAACGGCGTGGCTTAGAGAGGAAAAAGTTAAGGATATAGGGAAGGTGCTTAAATCTATAACTGTTGCAGTAGAGGGAAGTACAGTAAGGGTATCCGGTTTTGAAATTCCGGAAAAAGATATAGTTCCAGCACTTATAAAGCTTATGCAAAAGGATAAGGAAAATTGATATCCAAACGTATCGCAGTTGTCGATTATAAAGCGGGCAATCTTAAGAGTGTAGAAACGTCATTAAAATATCTTGGTGCGGATTTCTTCATTTCCAAAGAACCTGGCAAGGTTTTAAAGGCCGATTCTTTAATAATCCCCGGTGTCGGAGAAGCACGCGCCGCTATGGAAAATTTAAA
>QNBI01000156.1 GCA_003641675.1 Spirochaetota bacterium
TCCAATGAAACTTTTTTATAAATAACTCTTTTAGAAACCTATTACCTTAACTTCTCTATGTTTTTCTTATATTCATCCGGAATCTCTATTATTTTGTGGTGCGATACAGAACCGGATACTATGGAAATTTCGCTCCTGGGAATACCGCAGAGTTTAGAAATATACTTTAAGAGTTCTTTATTGGCTTTTCCTTTTTCCGCCTGAGCTTTTACCTTAACAACAAGCTCACCGTTCTTGCAGCCGTTTATTTTATTTGAACCCGCGGCAGGAATAACTTTAATAGATACCCGCATTGCCCTTCCCTGCCTCCCCAGAATAATTTAGTGCCAATTTATTGTATTTCTCCCCTTCCTTTAATTTACCCCGCTTTATACATCCATTGGCATATATCCTGCATTTTCGTGATAATTCTCTTAAAACCTGCACCCTCTGTTCCTTAGAAAAAAAC
The DNA here is from genome assembly GCA_003641675.1 of Spirochaetota bacterium. GTDB lineage: Bacteria > Spirochaetota > Spirochaetia > SZUA-6 > SZUA-6 > SZUA-6. The sequence continues at coordinate 449 of QNBI01000156.1, forward strand.
CTTAAGTCTATAACATTCTGCAGTGCTTTTATTCTAAAATATTCGATATAGCCGTACTTTTCAGAAAGCTGATCGGAATGCCCTCCACGTTTAACGACAAGAGGAATATCTATATAGCCTATGCTGTACAGAGCGGTTAATCTTAACCACATTTCATAATCTTCCGCTATCTCCAGCTCTTCATTAAAACCGCCGCACTCATCTAACACAGAATGTTTAATCATTACAGTAGAAGGGCCTATTATACATTTTTTAAGTGCATCTTTAAATATATATCCCTCTTTTTTATGCCGCTGCCCGGCCTGGGATACTGTCCTACCCAGACGTATCCATTCTTCTCTTGTATGACATACTGCTGTATCCGGGCGTTTTAGCATAAAGTTAATCTGTTTTTCTGTCTTCTGCTCCTTCCAGAGATCGTCGGAATCGAGAAAAGCAATATACTCACCGGAAGCTTCTAAAACGCCCCTGTTCCGCACAGCCCCGGGATGGCCGTTATGCCTTATAAACAGATATTTAAAATTGGGATGTTTTAAAAACTCCTTTAGGCCTTCTTTTGTATTATCATCAGAGCCGTCATCAACTACAATTATTTCAAGATTGCCGTATGTCTGTTTAAAAACAGAATGCAGTGCTTCTATTAAGAAATCTTTTCTATTATATGTCGGTATTATTACGGAAACTAAAGGATATGAATTCATGGCTAAAGTCAATAACTATGATTTCTCTTTAAGAACACGGGTACTTAAAGAATTCTTTAGATCAAGTTCTTCACGTATCTCTGCAAATCTTTTTCTTGTTATCGGATAAAAAAATGCGAGTATTATAGAGGAAAACAGCATTATACATGGTACTACACCCAATAAAACTCTTATGGACATGAGAGTTCTCACTGTCTGTTCCGCTCCTGCCTTATAACCGGATAATCCCAAAACCCATCCGGTTATTAAAATTGCGAAGGAGGATGCAAGCTTCTGCAGAAAGCTTAAAAAACCTGTATACATACCTTCCATCCGCTGTCCCGTTTTAAGTTCATCGTAGTCCACACACTCAGGAACCAAAGCCCACGGAATAACATGTGCTGTTGATATTCCGATTCCAGCAAGTGCTGACATTACAAGAGGTGATAGATGCTCTACAGCCTCCTCCGCTTTCATGGGCACCGCCTTTTATTTTAACTTTTTAAGCTTATTTTCTATTATTTTTACATGTCCCTCTTCCTGTGCTGCTAGATAATTGAATACATCAATAATCTCGTCGGAAAGGTTTGTAAATGTATTCAGCATTCTATAAGTATTTGCAGTGCTTATTTCCCTTTCCAATGCTGTTTCAAGTACATCTTTTACAGAGGCATTATCCGATATTTTAGCAGCCTGCACTATTTTATCGTAACCGGTATCCTCAAGTTTAATCTGTTTTTTAAGGTCATCCTCACTTAGGTGCGCCTCTTTTAACAGTTTTCTCAGCCGGTTTAGGTGGTCCACTTCTGCACGGGCGAGTTCATCTGTAATCTTTTTTAATTCCTCGTCATTAAAACGTCCGTTTGCCTCTTTATAAAACTTATACGATTCTTCCTCTATCTGCTGTGAAAATTTAATTACCTCTTCCACAGAATACTCTTTCACACCGTATCTCCTGTATTGCTTAAATATTATTAATTTAATATTAAAATAGCATGAATTCCAAAGACTTGCAATTGTAAAAAATTAACCTTTAAAATTTATTATCTCAATAGTGATATCCCGTCTTGTATGTGTCTGACACGCCAGTCTGTACACCGCTTTGTCCTCCGGAACATCCAGGTTAAGAGATTTTAGCCGCATGCTTTCTATCTCTTTCAGGGAACTTAGATACTCTTTTCCCCTTAATATCTTAACAACGCATTTTCCGCAAATCGCCCTTCCTCCGCATATTGTTTCTATTGGAATATTATTTATAAGGAGATTATTTAGGAATGAGACCATAGGATTGATATCGATGGTTTCGTCGTTATTACTAATTTTAACTTTAGGCAAATCCTCCTCCTCAGGATATAGTGGTCGTATATATTGATAAACTATATTACCATAAATAAACACACATTAATATTGCAACACTCAATTTATTAATGCTAAATTATCCCCATGGAAAAGATGAAGAGAACAAATACCTGCGGAGAATTGAGATTAAAGGATAAGGGCAAAACTGTAACCCTTAACGGCTGGGTTCACAGGCATCGAGACCATGGTGGAATAAAATTTATAGATCTAAGAGACCGTTACGGCATAACTCAGGTTGTTATAGATGCAGATGCAGAAGAAAATTTAAAAAACTCCGCCCATGAATTAAAATTCGAATACTGTATAGCAGTAGCAGGAACGGTCCGTCCGCGGCCTCAATCCATGATAAACAGCAGAATGCCCACCGGAGATATTGAGGTGCAGGCAGAAAAAATACAAATACTCTCCAAATGTGATGTCCTTCCGTTTATGATAGATGAAAGAAGTGATGCAAGGGAGGAACTTCGTTTTAAATACAGATATTTGGATTTACGTTCTTTCTCCATGCAGAGAAAAATTAAACTTCGTCATGAGATAACCTTTGCAGTACGCGAATATCTAAAGGATAAGGGATTCTTAGAAATTGAGACCCCGACACTTATTAAATCCACACCGGAAGGAGCGCGGGATTTTCTTGTTCCTGCAAGGCTTTTCCCGGGTAAATTTTATGCCCTTCCTCAGTCTCCCCAGCTCTTTAAACAAATCCTTATGGTTTCCGGTTTCGATAAGTACTTTCAGATTGCCCACTGTTTCCGCGATGAGGATGCAAGAGGAGACAGGCAGCCGGAGCATACGCAAATTGATATAGAAATGAGTTTTGTTTCCAAAGACGACATATTTAAGGTAATAGAGGGCATGCTTTACTATGTCTTTAAAAAAACACTCGATATTGAATTAAAGATACCCTTTAGAAGAATATCCTATACAGAGGCCATGAACAGATACGGAAGCGACAAACCGGACCTGCGTTACGAATTATACCTTAAAAATTTCAATAACTTTGTTGAAAAAGGTGAATTTAAAGCCTTTAAGGCCGTGCTCGAGCAGGGGGGAGCTGTGAAAGCCCTTGTTGCACCGGGGTGCAGCTCTTTTTCCAGAAAACAAATTTCGGAACTTGAAGAAACTGCAAAAATTTACGGTGCGCAGGGTTTGGCATGGATGAAAGTAACAGAAACAGGCCTCGAAGGCGGAATATCCAAGTTCTACAATTCATCAGCAGAGAAGATAAAAGAAACATTAGGGGCAAAAACCGGCGATCTTATACTGTTTGTCGGTTCGGACTGGAAAAAAGCATGCACATCTTTGGGTGCGGTGAGAGCAAAACTTGCACAGATTGAGAAATTAATACCTAAAAACACCTTTGAATTCTGCTGGGTAACAGATTTCCCATTGTTTGAATGGAACGAAGACGAAAAAAAGTGGGAACCTGCACACCATATGTTCACCATGCCTCAGGAACAGTATATAGAATCTCTGGAAAAAAACCCGGGGGATGTCAAGGGAGACCTCTATGACCTTGTATGCAACGGTGTGGAACTTGCATCCGGATCTATAAGAATACACGACCCGGGGCTTCAGGAAAGAATATTTAAAATAGTAGGCTTTTCGGAAGAAGAAGCAAAAAAAAGATTCGGATTTCTCTTAGAGGCCTTTAAGTACGGCCCGCCTCCGCATGGCGGAATTGCACCGGGTTTGGACAGGCTTGTTATGCTCATGGCAGGTGAAAATACAATTCGGGAGGTCATAGCATTCCCTAAAAATACTCAAGGCGTGTCACTAATGGATGAAACTCCCTCGGAGGTGAATGAACAGCAGCTTCGGGAGCTCCATTTAAAGGTTTTAAAAGAAGAATAATCAGGAAATAGTAACATTAGCTGTAAAAATATAGCCTGCACTCCTTCGGCTCTGCAGATACTCCGGATTTTTTGGATCTTTCTCAAAATATTTTCTTAAACGTGCAACAAAATTATCTACGGTCCTCGTCTCTACTTCCGACTGTATTCCCCAGACATCCCTTAGAATTTCTTTTCTCGACAGTAATCTTCCCCTGTTTTCTATAAAGAAACGCAGAAGGAGAGCTTCCTGTACAGTGAGTTTAACCTCCCCTTTGAGAGTTTTACATTCAAGAGTATCAAAGTTTACTATTATATCACCAAACCTGAAAATTCTGGTCTCTCTGCTCTTCCTGTACCATCTTTTTCGCTTTATCATGCCCTTTACCCGCAGCAAAAGCTCATCCAGGTGAAAGGGTTTTACAAGATAATCATCCGCCCCAATCTCTAATCCTTTTATCCTGTCATTAACACCGCCCTTGGCTGTAAGCATGAGAATGGGAATCTGCTCCGATACACTTCTTATCCTCCGTGCAACTTCGAACCCGTCTATATAGGGAAGCATAATATCAAGGATTATGAGGTCAAATTCCCCTTCTTTAAATATTTCAAGAGCAAGTTTACCATCTTTGGCTACTTTAACCTCATATCCTTCCTCAAGAAGATTATAGGCAAGGCCAATTGCAAGAGAGTCCTCATCCTCAATAAGCAGTATTCTATCCGGATCCTCTGCTGTATTTTTCTTTTTTATAGTTGCCATTACTCTTCCTTTTTATGCGGATTTGTGCTTATTGAGCAGCGGTTTAAGCAGCTTTTTGTTTAGACCGCTGTACAGCGGAAATGAAACTCGAAAGGTTGCCCCGCTGCCCAATCCACCGCTTAAAACAACTACCCGGCCCTTATGATGCTTAACAATCTCCTTTACCATATACAACCCCAGACCGCTTCCGGTTACACGAGGCTTATTCGGATCCCGCAACCTGTAAAATTTATTAAATATATTCTTTTGATCGGATAACGGAATACCAATACCTCTGTCTTTAACATCAATAATAAAAGCACTCTTTTTACAGTACATGTGTATATCCACCTGCGATTCAGGACTACTGTATTTAAAGGCGTTATCCAGCAGGTTGCGGACAACTATTACAAGAGAGTCTCTGTCTGCAACAATATTTCCCGAATTATCAGAAATAACTCTGAGATTTTTATAGTGAAAATCTTCTATTATGCTCTTTACGGTTTCAGCACCGTCTAAGACGGCAAAATTAAAAACAGGGCGCCTCTGTTCTATCCGCGATACTTCAAGTATTGAATCTATATAATTCTTGAGCCTTTCAGTATCTTTAA
>QNBI01000157.1 GCA_003641675.1 Spirochaetota bacterium
ACAGATGGAGGAAGTGTAGCATAGTCCGATGTCATAACCGCACCTGCAGTGCCTTCATCGTACGAAGTTAGCCTTCGTATATCCTCCCTCTCCGCCTGCGCAAGTGCTGGAAGCACGGCTCTTTGTTTATCCTCCGGCAGCAGTTTAAAAAGGTCAGCACGTTCATCCGGAGGCATATCCGTAATTAGCTTTACAATATCATTCCGTTTTAATGTTCCTATAATTTCCACCTGCAGGTTCTCATAGAGACGGCTAAATATCTCTGATCTAAGAGGATATCCTGTATTTTTTAAAACCGCCCAGGCATCCTCCGGCGTTAAAGAGGAAAGAAGCTCCGCTATTTCCGCCGGATGTCTCGTCTCACAGAAATCCTTAAGACCTTCAAAGTTTCCTTTTGAAAGCATCTCTATAAGCTGAGGAAGGAGTATCGTATTTTTCACCTAGAACCTCCTGAAGCGCACAGACGAGTATTACAAAAAATATAAAAAAAACAATAGTAATGCTTGCCATGGGGCTCTAAGCCTAATCGGCTATAACAATAGAAGTAGGTTTTCTTCCTACCACCAGTTTAAAACATCTTCGGCAAACCCGAGCAGTGAATTTATTTTTAACTTTTCTCCGCTGTCCAGTACTGCTTCTCCGCTAAAATAACCAAAGACTTGATGCTGTACCGATTTGATAAACAGCAGATTAGTCGATGAATTTCTATCAATGAGCGGAATAAAATCCATTTTAAATCTTTCATCGCTGCTCGTAAACTTCCAGGGTTTCATATAATTTTTTTTATCAATATGAAATACAATTTCATCCAGCTTATGAGCTTTCCCGTTATAAAAAAGTGCATTTTCGGAGGCCGATGTTCTGTCACTGAAGCCGTAGCCGATATTAAAGCCGAAAGGTTTACCGTTTATATAAGAAGAGGCTGAACCCCAATACCATCTGTTTTTATAGGTCCACACGCCTCTGCCCCAGTCTAAACCTCCCATACTGGTTTCGGGAGAAAAATTGTATTTTTTACTTCCTGCCTGCACCCAGCCATGAACCGGCATGCAGTTAACTTTCTCGTTATAGTAAAATGCTGTCCTCTTCTCTTTCCATGATGTTGCAATTACCATTGTATCCATATCCGGATCCTGATAAAGGATCAATTCTCCGGTTAACCCTCTCTCGCCGGAAGAAAGCGTAAAGCCGGGTGCATCAATTTTAATTCTGCGCTGCGGCAGCTGGTAATCATACTCGAGACTCAGCTTTTTATCGGCAAAAGAAACTTTGCCATTCTCGGGATTAGAGGAGAGGCCTGTTTTACCCATCGGAAATAGAGACATGGTATCACACTGGGAAACAGTCTCTGCTTTAAAATCAAGCAGTGCCACCGAGGTAAGTCCAAGATAACCCAGATCCGACAAGGTAAAGGTAATTCCAATTTTCTGTGAATCATCCAGAATGTAGAAATAATCCCATTCTTTTATTCTTAAAGGCGATGCATGAATTTTACTACGTTCATAATCCAGGAGTGCATGTCTTGACCATCCCTCTTCGGAAAGAGTACCGTCATCTTTTAATAGCGGCTGTCTTTTTATAATTTCATGCTGACTTTTCATCATTAAATTGTAAATACTCATATTAAAAATATCAAGAGTTAAAAAACTTATTTCATCAGATAAAATACTATATCTTTTTATTTTATTCTCTGTTATTATTCTTCTTACTATCATTAAAAGAGGTTAAAATGACAAAGAAAAACAAAGTTCTTATTATCCTTTCTGTGATTGCGGCTGCAGCTATTCTTCTCTTTATAGGAGTAAGCCTGTGGCTTAATATAACGTGGTTCAGTAGACTTGGTTATATAAAAGTATTCACCACAATCCTCTGGGCGAAGGTGGCCCTGTGGTTGATATTTTTTGTAATTTTCTTTCTCTTTGCGGGAGCAAATCTTTTAATAGCCTTTAGAAAGGGAAAGATAGATAAACTACAGATTCAGCAGGCCGGCATGCCGGAAGAGATAAATAAAAAGACCGGCGTTATTCTTTCCGTTTTAACGCTCTTAGTACTTGCCCTTTTTATGGCAAACAGCGCACTTAAAAACTGGGATATTGTACTAAAGTTTTTTCACAAGACAAACTTTAACTTAAAAGACCCTGTCTACAGTAGAGATGTTTCCTACTATGTCTTTACTCTGCCCTTTTATCTCTTTCTTAAAACATGGGCATTAACCTCTGTTATTCTGACAGCTCTTGCCGTAGGTTTTCTCTATTTCCTGTCCGGTCATGTAAAAGCGGAAAACAACAAGTATACTTTCAGCAGCAATGCAAAGAAACATATTCTCGTTTTACTGGTTCTGGTTACCCTGCTCATTGCATGGCACTACTGGCTTAAACGATATCAGCTTCTATTCTCCACAAAGGGACTAATATTCGGTGCAAATTTTACAGATGTTAAGGTAGTTAGACCCGCCTATATACTAATAATTGCGATTTCTCTTCTTACTGCGGTTTTAACATATATAAGCGTTATAAAGAACTCTTTCCGGCAAATGCTTATTGGTTACGGAATACTTATAGGCTCTGTAGTACTGTTTCTCGGAATAACTCCGGTCATTATCCGGCAGTTTGTTGTTAAACCCAATGAGCTTAAAATGGAACTCCCCTATATAAAAGACAACATTCGGTTTACAAGAAACGGATACGATTTAAACAGTATAGCCAAAAAGGCATTTCCGGTACAGGCTTCCCTTACAGCAGATGATTTCGCTGAAGGTTCAAATATAACAAAACACTTTAGACTGTGGGACAGACGTCCGTTAAAATCTACGTTTTCACAGCTGCAGGAGTTTAGACTTTACTATGACTTTAACAGTGTAAGCACGGACAGGTATCACTTTGATAAAACTTACAGACAGGTTATGATATCCGCCCGTGAAATTAACGACGCAAATTTCCCACCTGCCGCTCAGACATGGGTTAACTTAAAACTTCAATATACCCACGGCTACGGCGTAGTTATGACTCCCGTAGATGAAATAGGCCAGGAAGGGCTGCCCTCTTTAATAATTAAAGATATCCCCCCAAAAATCTCCGTACCGTTAAAAATTGACAGACCGGAAATTTATTACGGAGAAGAAACCTCATCGTATGTAATAGGAAACACAAAGATACAGGAATTTGACTACCCCAAGGGAAACGATAATGTAACTACTCACTACAATGGAACCGGAGGAATTCAGGTTAAAAACGGATGGCGGAAATTCCTGTTCGCCGTTAAATTTTTAAGTACGGATATTCTCTTCACAAACTATGTAACACCGAGCAGCAGGATTATGATCTACAGAAGTATCCAGCAGAGAGTCCCCACTATTGCGCCCTTTTTAACCTTTGACCAAAGCCCGTATATCGTTGTTTCGGGAGGAAGACTCTACTGGATTGTAGATGCCTATACAAAAACGGATAAATTTCCATACTCCAACATATACAAAGACGGTTTTAACTACATAAGAAACTCGGTTAAAATTACAATAGACGCATACAACGGTGATGTTAATTTCTATATTGTGGATAAAAAAGACCCTTTAATAGAAACCTATAGAAAGATATTCCCGACACTGTTTAAAGATTTCTCCGATATGCCCAAAGATTTAAAACTGCATGTTAGGTACCCTAAATATCTATTCAATGCACAGGCGAATATGTATGCTGTTTATCATATGACAGACCCTCAGGTATTCTACAACAAAGAGGACAAATGGCAGGTCCCGCATGAGATATACGGAGATAAAGAAACCGTTATGAACCCTTACTATGTCATAGTTAAATTCCCGGGTAATAAAGAACGTTATGAATATGTACTTATGATGCCCTTTACCCCGCTAAATAAAAACAACATGGTTTCATGGTTTGCTGCCATGTGCGATCCTGAAAACTACGGCAACATAGTTGAGTATCAGTTCCCCAAGGAAAAACTTATTTTCGGGCCAATGCAGATAGAATCCAGGATAGACCAGAATACGGAGATTTCAAAGCTCTTTACCCTCTGGGGACAGAAGGGCTCCACGGTTATAAGGGGTAATCTGCTCGTATATCCTATTAAGAATTCCATTCTCTACGTTGAACCTATATATTTAAGGGCGGAAAAAAGCGAACTCCCCGAATTAAAGAGGGTTGTGGTAGCGTATCAGGATAAAATCGGAGTCGGTATTAATCTAGAAGATGCATTAAATGAAATATTCTTAGGCACCCATGCCAAAGCTAAAGTTCCTGCAGCTGCCGAAGGACAGACTGCAAAACCGTTTAAAACTCTGGGTACACAGGAGCTAATAAAGCAGGCGGTAATAGATTTTAACACAGCACAGGAAAAACTCCGCGCAGGCGATTTTGCAGGATACGGTGAATACACAAAGAAGCTTCAGAAAGTTCTAACAGATCTTTCTAATAGTGTTGAATAGCACTTTTGACAGGCAGGAAGCTTTTACGAAAATGAAAATAGGTTTAGCCCTCGGAGGCGGTGGAGCAAGAGGGTTGGCCCATATAGGTGTTTTAAAGGTTCTTGAGAATAGGGGGATTAAGCTGGCCTGCATTACAGGCTCCATATAGGCGCTATTGTCGGCGGAATGTATGCATGGCTTCATGATGCAGATGTCCTGGAGGAAAAGGCGCTTGAGTTTCTAAACAGTCCCTCTTTAAACAGGTTGGAATAGACTTCTTTAACAGATCCCGATCAAAAACCGGAGGGGTACGTAATGAGCACCTGTGGTCAAAAATCAGACTTAGAATATCATTTCTAAAAACAATAAAAAGCCCTTCGATTATAAGCTCCAGGCAGACAGAAAAGTTATTTGCTTTTATCCCCCATATACCCATAGAGGAGCTTGCCATTCCCTTTTCTGCAATAGCAACGGATATTATTTCCGGAGAGGAGATTGTACTGGACAGGGGCGACCTCAAGACTGCGGTTAAGGCAAGCGCCGCTATTCCGGGAGTGTTCCCGCCGGTGCAGTTAGACAATTACCTTCTCCTCGACGGTGGAGCATCGGACAGTATTCCGGTGCATGTGGTTAAGCAGAGAGGGGCAGATTTTATTATTGCAGTTGATGTGCCCCATTGTATTAGAAAAATGAAAAAAATATCCAATGCCCTGAGTATCATTCACAGAATAGACGATATAACAACCTTTCATCTAACACAGGAAAGGCTTGCCGGTTCGGACTTTATTATACAGCCTACTGTAAGGGATATAAACTGGTACGAGTTCGACCGGGCAGACGAAATTATTAAACTCGGAGAAAAAGCCGCAGAACAGGCTCTGTCGCATCTTTACAAACTCTTAGCTGAACCCTTTACAAAATAACCACAAAACAGCAGTCTATTAACAGCGGTAAGACAATATTTAAACCGGCAATTCTTTTAAAAACAACACTTTGTAATAATAAAAGAGAGAATATAATAAAAAGGGACAATATTTTTTAACAGGGTCGCAGTATTTTTTTTAATGGAGAAGGTATCCGAAAGTCTTGCAGGCAGAGGGGGAATAATAAAGCTGCTAACTCTGTCTGCAGAAGAGATTGTTCACTCATCAGATGAAAAACTCATCGGGATTAATTAAATCCTATACTGTCCTTATCGAGCATAGCTAATGATGTAGGTATTTCACCTAACACTGCAAAGTCATGGTTGTC
>QNBI01000158.1 GCA_003641675.1 Spirochaetota bacterium
AAAAAATGGCTTTAAAAAAACAGACACGGCTGGAAGAAAAAAAGAATTTGATTATTGATGTGGCAAAAAAGGTACTTATAAAGTACGGGAAAAATGCCACAATGGGTGATATTGCTGCTGCCCTTGATATGGATAAAAGTTCTCTTTACTATTACTTTAAGGGTATTCCGGAAATTCTCAACACTGTTCTTAATAAGGAGTACTATGATTTTACTGTACATATGAACCAGCTCCGTAAAGAACACAAGCATCATATAACTGTGGTTAAAGAGATGTGCAAGATTATACTGGATTTCTACTATGACAATATAGAAATACTTCAGATTATTCTTGCACGGATTTTCCCGCTGTTTGTAGATTCGGACTGGAGGGAGGATTCTCAGGCTATTAATAATTATCTGGAAAGCTACAGACAGGCAAATGATTTTATGCTGGAGGAAATAAAGGAAGCTGTGAAAGCAGGGGAATTTAAAACGGATTTTTCTCCGGATATGATACTGCAGACCCTGCGGGGGGCTATTTTTGGTGTATGTGCGGTATGGAGAAAACAGAAAACAGGGAAGGATAAGATTCCGCATTACATAGACCAGCTGTTTAAGATGTATCAATAATGAGGATACTGCTATGAAAGGTAAAGAGCCTGCACCTTTTAATGAGAGAAATTTTATAGAGGAAATTGCTCCGAGCAATGCCGAACTTAAAAAACTTTTAGACGGAACGCTTACACGTTTTGAGAACTGGAAAGTTGAAGTTGAAACAAATCCCAATCCGCGAATGGTGCATTCCCTTAAGAATCTAATTTCAATTATAGACTCAATATCCAAGATAAATGAAAAACGGATAAGCTATTCCTATAAAAATTTGTCGCGGCAGATGTCCATACTAATCGCGGAAGTTGCAAGGCTAAATCTTTCTATTACAGATTCTCTCATGGATGATGATATGATAGACTCAAAGGAAGAGAGAAGGATTAACAATTCGTTAAAAAACCTTATTCAGGCTGCGGCAGAGTTAATTCGAATTGTTCAGGAGGGGTTCGGCGGTTTTAATCAGCTTAAAAATGAGAAGCGCATAGCTCTGCCAGATCAAACTCCTTCCGACACCATATCTCCCACTTCGGATGTCGAGTAACCCATTTTCCCCGCACCCATACTCTTCATTTTTGATATTGTCTTAACTGCAGATTTTTCCAGGGCTCCTGCAGCTTCGTCCTCGCCGAGAAAGCTAAGCATCATCTGGGCTGCAAAGATTGCAGCTATGGGATTAATAACATTCTGCCCTGTATATTTCGGGGCGGAGCCGCCTATCGGTTCGAACATAGAAACCCCTTCCGGATTAATGTTTCCGCCTGCGGCTATACCCATTCCTCCCTGAATCATAGCTCCTAAATCGGTAATTATATCTCCGAACATGTTTGTTGTCACAATAACATCGAACCACTCGGGGTTTTTTACCATCCACATGGTTGTTGCATCCACATGGGCATAATCGGCTTCTATATCAGGATATTCTTCTGCAACCTCGTTGAATGTACGCATCCATAGATCATGGGCATGGATAAGCACATTGGTTTTTGCAGAAAGTGTAAGTTTTTTCTTTTTATTGCGTTTCCTTGTAAGTTCAAATGCATATCTTATACAGCGTTCCACTCCCTTTCTTGTATTAACCATTTCCTGAATTGCAACTTCGTCCGGGCTGCCCTTTTTTAGAAAACCTCCGGAACCTATATACAGTCCCTCTGTATTTTCTCTAACTACCATAAAATCTATATCTTCCGGTCCTTTGTTTGCAAGAGGGGTTTCTACGTTAGGGTAGAGCTTAATAGGTCGAAGGTTTATATACTGATCGAGTCCGAACCGCAGTTTTAAAAGTATTCCTGTTTCAAGAATTCCCGGTTTTACATCGGGATGGCCTATGGCTCCTAAGTAAATCGCATTGAAACTGCGCAGATCGTCCAGCGCACTGTCCGGCAATGTTTCACCTGTCTTAAGGTATCTTGTCCCTCCGAAATCGAATTTTGTAAAATCAAAACTAATTCCGTATTTCGTTCCTATGCTTTTAAGTACCTTTATACCTTCGTTAATAACTTCCGGGCCCGTGCCGTCTCCGGGTATTACTGCAATTTTGTACATGATATAACCTCCAGATCTTGCACGAAAGATTATTCAGATGTCCTATGGTTGTCAATTAAAAAAAAACAAAAAAGTATAAAAAATAATTGGAAAAAAGAGACAGGCTGGTCTATAATTATAAATATACACCTCCTGGATTTTGCTAATGCTGAACCGCATAACCCCATTGGATAGATGAAAAAGCCGGATTATCCCGGCTTTTTCATCTGTTGTTGGTTTGTTTAGAAGAAATACCAATGCTTATCCGCCATTAGCCCTGACAGGCTATGAAAAATTTCTTTAATCAGCACTAATTTTGCTAATGGGAAACAGGCCGAAGTATAGTTTTGTCTTGTAATCATATTGACAGGTTAGCCTTTTTCTATTACTTATTAAAAAGCACTAAAAGCTGTGACGGAGACGAGTAGGCTGGAACCCGCATAAAGAGAGAGGGTTTCCCATAGGCTGGAAGAAACCTTATGCAGACCTGCTGAAAACCACTCCCGAGCTGCTTCCTTAAAAACAGTTTCCCTCAATTTGCAGAAGAGAGGGGGAATTAGTAGGGATAGCCGGATACCCCCGTTATAGGGTAATTAAGAGCGTGTGGAAGATTCCTGAGTACAGAAACCGCGGTATAGACGGCGGGCAGCATAGATAACGGCGGAATATTTCCATACGAAGTAAGGTGGAACCGCGGAGAGCCTTTATACTTTTCGTCCTTACATAACTAATTGTAAGGGTGAATAGTATAGAGGTTCTTTTTTTATTATTGTTTAATAGTTATGAATTAAATATATTGCGAAGCATATGTAGAGCTTAAAAATAAGGAGATTGAAGGTATGGAAAAGGATGAAAAATTACTTAAGGTTAGACATTCTATGTCACACGTAATGGCGGAAGCGGTACTGGAAATATTTCCGACTGCAAAAGTTGCTATCGGCCCGGCAATTGAAAACGGCTTCTACTACGATTTTGAATTGCCACGTCCTTTAAAGACAGAAGATATTGCTGAAATCGAGGAGAGAATGAAACGCATTATTAAAGGGAAATTCCCTTTCGTGCGGAAAGTCGTTTCACGCGAGCAGGCGCTTGAGCTCTTTAAAGATCAGCCCTATAAACTTGAACTTATTAAGGCATTCCCGGAAGGTGAAGAAATATCACTCTATACGCAGAGCACTTTTACAGACCTCTGCCGGGGGCCTCATGTTAAAGACACTTCGGAACTTAATCCGGAGGCATTTAAGCTGCTTTCCGTTGCAGGCGCATACTGGCGTGGGGATGAAAAGAACCCCATGCTTCAGAGAATATACGGAACAGCCTGGCAGACTTCAAAGGATTTAAGGGTTTACTTAAATCGTTTAAAGGAGGTGGAAAAGAGAGACCACCGAAAATTAGGGAAACAGCTCGATCTTTTCTCAATACACGAAGAGGCAGGTGCCGGACTAATTTACTGGCATCCCAAAGGTGCAAGGATACGCTCCGTTATTGAGGATTTCTGGCGAAATGAGCATTTTAAAAACGGGTACGAGATTATTTATACTCCGCATATAGGTAAATCCTGGCTCTGGAAAACTTCGGGCCATCTGGATTTCTACTCGGAGAACATGTATGCGCCTATAAAGATCGATAGTGCAGACTATTATTTAAAACCGATGAACTGTCCCTTCCATATACTTATTTATAAGTCCTCTATGCGGTCTTACAGAGATCTGCCTTTAAGATGGGCGGAACTTGGTACTGTCTATCGTTATGAGCGTTCCGGCGTTCTGCACGGTCTTTTGCGGGTACGGGGCTTTACTCAGGATGATGCTCATATAATATGTACTCCGGATCAGATAGGGGATGAAATCCTTGAGGTGCTGCGCTTCTCGTTAAGAATCTGGAAAGCCTTCGGTTTTAAAGACATTAAGGCCTATCTTGCGACCAAGCCGGAGAAAAGTGTCGGAGATAATGCCCAATGGGACAAAGCTATTGAGTCTTTAAAGAGAGCTGTGGAAAAGGAGAACCTTGAGTATGTGCTGGATGAAGGAGGCGGAGCTTTCTACGGGCCAAAGATAGATTTAAAAATTCGTGATGCTCTGGGGCGAGAATGGCAGATGACAACAATCCAGTTTGATTTTAACCTGCCGGAGAGGTTTAATATGACGTTTGTAGACCATGACGGCAAAGAAAAGAGGCCGTATATGGTTCACCGTGCCCTTTTAGGATCACTGGAGAGGTTTTTCGGCGTTCTTATAGAGCATTACGGCGCGGCATTTCCTGTATGGCTTTCTCCGGTACAGGTTGAAGTTATACCCGTTGCCGCCGAATTTTTTGACTATGCGGATAAGCTAAAAAAAACACTCTTGGAAAAGGGGATTAGGGTTAATGCCGATTTAAGCAGCAACAGATTAAATGCAAAAATACGGAACGCTCAGAACGAAAAAATACCGTACATGTTAATCGTAGGTGAGAAGGAAGCGGCGGATAATCTGGTTTCCCTGCGCGACAGGGAGGGCACCAGGAAAAACCTTATGCCTTTTGGTGATTTTATAGAAATGATTGGAGAAAAGATTAAAAATAAGGTATTATTGTAGTGCCATGCTGGAGAAAATTGTAAAACGTGACGGCAGGATAGTTCCCTTTAATAAAGAAAAAATAGCATTCGCTGTTTTACAGGCAGCCATTGCGGTAGGTGGAAGGGATAAGGAAGAGGCTGAGAAGGTTGCTGACGAAGTCATTAAAATGCTTTCCCGAAAAAAGTACGGTAACAGCTATCCCACTGTAGAAGAAATACAGGATATGGTAGAGAAGGTTTTAATAGAGAGGGGGCATGCAAAGACCGCTAAAGCCTATATTGTATATAGATATGAGCATGCACTTAAACGGCAGGGCCAGAAAAGTCTTACCTATTCATCGGAGAATATTCCTTACAGAAAGCTCTGGCAGGCCCTTTCATGGGCTGTTGATAAAAAGTGTGTAACTCTTTCACAAATTGCGGAATATGTTGACAGAAGAATGGACAGCGAGAGAGGATTCCCCGCACTTATAAAAGAATCGGAGGCATTTTATAAATCCCAGCTGGAGGAGGTGGAAAAGAGAATTCTGGATGATATAGAGAGGATTAAGATAATTATTATTGCCGGGCCGTCCTCCTCCGGCAAAACAACAACAACAATAAAAATTACAGAGGGGCTTAAAAAAAGCGCGGATGTAGGATTTGTACCCCTAAATGTGGATAACTATTTCCTGGATTTAGATGATCAGCCCAAGGACACGACAGGGGATTATGATTATGAAACACCACAGGCTCTGGACCTAGAACTAATACGCAAACATTTAAATGCTCTCATAAATGGGGAGGAAGTGCCTGTTCCGAAGTACAATTTTAAAACAGGGAAGCGGGAAGGAGTTCTTGAAAAACTAAAACTAAAAAGTAACGATATTATACTTATAGATTCCCTCCATGGAATGTTTCCAGGGATAATGGAGGGAATAGATGATACCAAGAAGTTTAAGCTCTATATAGAAACGCTCTCACAGGTTAAGGATGAAAATCTCAGGTTTATTAAATGG
>QNBI01000159.1 GCA_003641675.1 Spirochaetota bacterium
AGCATTGCGGGAATAGATAAAATAAGCACCAGTATAACTAATCTCTTCATTTAATCCTTCTTAAAACCCTAAACAGCGCACTCCTGGACGCAGGATTTTGCCTAATTTCATCTCCATCCGGTTTAAGCGGTTTCTTTGTGATAATCTCGAATACCCCCCTACTTTCAGAATTCGGCATTTCAGTGCTCTCCGAAGAGCCTTTCACAGTATCTTTAAAAAAATGTTTTACTATTCTGTCCTCCAGAGAATGGAATGAAATAACACCTATCCTTCCGCCCCTGTTAATTATTTTACTTGCCGATCTAAGTCCCGAGGCAAGGTTTTCAAGTTCATCGTTAACGGCAATACGCAGAGCCTGAAATGTTTTTGTTGCAGGATGAATTCTCCTGCGGCGGTATTCCGGAGGGACTGCACTGCGTACAATATCGGCAAGCTCAATGGCGGTCCTAATCTCTTCTTCGTTCCGTCTGTAAACAATTTTATCAGCAATTCTTCTGGCAAACCGTTCTTCCCCGTATTTAAAAAGCAAGTCTGCAAGATCTTTTTTAGTGTAGTTATTAACAATATACGAGGCTGTCAATCCGGAATTTGCTGCAAGCCGCATATCCAGAGGCTCATCATTGAGAAAAGTAAAACCCCGTCCGCTTCTCTGAAAATGATACATGGATAACCCAAGATCGAGAAGAATTATATCCGGTTTTTTATCCGAATAGATATTTTCAAAAAATTCAGCAAAATTAGCGTTGATAAATTCCACACGGTTACTATAAGGCTTAAGCCTCTCCCGTGCTTTCTCAAGGATTTCAGAATCTCGGTCAATCCCGATTAAAAACAATTCCGGGTACAGTTTTAAAAAAGCCTCTGCATGACCTCCCTCCCCGATTGTCCCATCCACCATCAGAGAAAATTCCGAATCCGGTTTTAAATATGCAATTATTTCTTTAAGCATTACAGGAATATGTACAATTGTATTCATCATGAATGCCACCAGTTAATTTTCCCGCCAAGCTCCTCTGCGGCTTCTTTAAAACTATCCTCTGTGTTTTCCAGATAGTTCAAGTAGGTCTCTTCATCCCAGATCTCAATATAACGCAGCATACCTAAGATAATACATTCCTTTTTAAGGTGGGCATATTCACGTAAAGTCTTGGGAATATTCATCCTCCCCGCTTTGTCGAATTCCGCTTCCTGGGCAGGTGCAATTATCCGCCGCTGAATTAAACGCGCTTTTTCCTGAAACAGCGAGGTCGAAGACAGAATATTGGAGGATATCCCTTTCCATTCATCGGTTGGGAAAATCCACAGGCATCGGTCAACTCCGCGTGTTAGAACCATAACATTTCCGGCTATTTCTGTTCTCATTTTAGAGGGAATCATTAATCTCCCCTTTTCATCCAATGAATAGCGATATTCGCCTGTTATCATGATTTTTTATACCACTTTATACTATTTTTTCCCACTATTTCCCACCATTTACATACCATACTACCCCATCTGGACAGAATGTCAATAAATATTTTTTATATATTTCTAAAAAAAATGAATACTTTTAAAATATATATTAAATTATGTTTAGTATAATTGGAGCTCAAATAGCGATTGACTAACGTGACTTTATTAGTTAATTTAGCTGTAAATACAAATAGGAGTTTTTACTTTGTCTGTCTATCGAGTATACTTTAAATGGAAAGGAAAAGAAATTTCTCTCAGTGCCAAAGAACTTGATCTCACCCACCCTTACTTTGTTTCAATAAAAGACCTTGTATTCGACAACAGCTCCAAACTTATAATTAACCCTTCCGAAGACGAAATAAGAAAAACTTTTCAAAAATCAAAACACCTTATGATACCATTCCAGGCCGTTATTCTTATAGAGGAACTTAAAAATGATGAAAAAAATCATGTGGTTCCTTTCAATCTGATAGAAGATTCCATGAAACAGAAAAAGTAGTAATTTTTTAAAGCAAGGAGGCCATGATTTGAAAGAGAACCACTCTCCTGATAAGGATAATGAAAAGAATGAATTAATGAATATACTTAACTCTTTTCATGAAACCAAAAAAACAATTTCAAGTTTTATCAGAGATACACTTCAGGTTTCCGACCTTAATTCTGCATTTATCAGCGCCATGCTTAAAGCGACTTCCAGAAACAGAGACCTTATTGCAGAAGTAAGGAACGAACTCAAAACTATAAGCGACCATTCGGAAAAAATGGTTACACACGTTGAAAATTCACACAGCACAATAGAAGAAAACAAACAGTATCTATCCGAAAGTGTAAGTGCCATGAAGGATGCAAAAGCCTCTATACTGGAGCTTGATAGAGTATTTAACAGGATTAAAGGTTTGTTTTCTGAGGTCGAAACAGCCACCCATAAAATCCTTGAAAGCACCGCTGTAATAGAGGATATTTCGAGCCTTACAAATCTTTTAGCACTCAATGCGGCAATAGAAGCTGCAAGAGCCGGAAAATACGGGAAAGGGTTTAATGTCGTTGCCCATGAAGTCAGAAAACTGGCCGACAAAACAAAAATTACAACAGATGAAATTGGCTCCTACATTAAATCTTTAAGAAATGATATTGTAAATACTGCACATCTCATAGGCGAATATACGAAAGAGCGCGATGTTGCACAGAAAAAGATTGAAAAAACCGAAACCAGCCTGGAAGGATCTTTTAAATCCATACAAATAGTGGATTCGGAAATAACAGACATTGTTGAACTCGCCGATAAGCAGTCTAGAAATACAGAAGAGATATATAACCGGATGGCTGTGATAAATGATTCTGCAGATTTCATAAGCGCAAGTTCCAAAAAGATAACTTCAAATATGGAGTATCAGACACAAAACCTAAACGAAGTGGAATCTCTCGTTGAAGTCTCAGAAATATATATTAACGAACAAAAATCCAACCTGTTTAAGGCAGGATTTAAAGAAAAGAAAACTGCATACCTTGTAGTAGGGCATGATATAGCATATCCGCCATGGGTAAGTCTTTCTTTAGGGAAGTCGAGCGGTATAAGCATTGAAATATTTAAAAAAATTGCCGAAAAAATCGGATTACAGTATGAATTTTACGGCGACCAGTGGGAAAGAATATTCCCTGCTTTTATGGAAGGGAAGGTGGATATCATTCTAAACGCAGGATGGCCTAATTCTTTTTTTAACGGCAAACCAATAATACATACGAATCCTTACTCAGAATTTATAGCCACTATTTTTACAACTCAAAGAAAGCTTAAAAAAGAAGGCCCCATAAGCCCTTCCAATGTTGCAGGGAAAAAAATAGCAGTGCAGAAAGCTTCATATATGAAAGAGTATATAGAAAAATACGGAGGGAAAACTGTTGAATTTGAAAACGATATACAGGGAATCGTCCAGCATATTTGGAATGAGGCAGACGGCGTGGCAACTGAGCTGAAAGTCGGCAATTATCTTTCTAAAAAATTTTTCCAGGGAGAGCTCGTCGCTTCAAGCGGCAATATCGGTACACTGGGTGTTGTAATGCTTCTAAGACAAGAATCGGAAGATTTAAAACTTAAGCTTAATGCCGCTATACAGGAACTAAATAGTACAAATGAAATTAATTCGATTCTTAGCAGGTATTAATTTAAAGATAATAACCGTACTCCTCCTCCTTACATATTTAAACCTTGAAGCCGAGCAGCTCTACGTTTATGTAAAACCTCAGTACTCAAAAATATGGAAGGACTTAATTCAAAATTATAAACTTCCCGGAGGGACAGAGGTAATAAAACTCACCTCACCGGAGTATAATACACACGGTAATTTTCTCTATATTTCAAAAAGTTCATGGGCCGACGCAGAAAAAGGGGGAAAGAGAACAGAGTTTATTAAAAAAAATATCAGGACCTTTATCTATGCACCTGCTGTTCCCTTCATGGATAAAAACAGCAATATTTCTTTGGCCGATCTTCAACATACTCAAAACGTGAAAATAGTTCCTATAACAAATATAGAACTCCCCTTAAAAGCCCTTTCTGTGAATCACATTTATCCGGATAACAAGAATTATCCTCTTAAAATTAAGTATTTTGTAAACATGCACAGCATAAATTCCGGATTTTTAGACTGGTTTAACAGCATAGCTCCGGAAAGTGCGGATAATAACGGCGTTGTATGGATAGAGGCAGTTGGTGACACAATGCTGGCAAGAGGTGTTGATCTGTCCCTGTTGGAAGCAGACGGAACGTCTTACATTTTTGGCAACACCCTTTCTATTCTTGAAAATAGTGATTTTCTCTTAGGCAATCTGGAGTGTGTTGCATCATTAAAGGGCACCGAAGCTGATAAGCGGTACCATTTTCACTTTAACCCGAAGGTGCTTAAAAATCTAAAGGAAATTGGGTTCAGCTATTTTTCCATTGCCAATAACCATTCTCTGGATTATGGCCTTACAGGATTCCTCGATGCTCTTGCAAATCTTAAAAGTGCAGACCTGGGATTTTCCGGTGCGGGTAAAAACCTTGAAAATGCGTCAAAACCTTTTTTGGCCAATATTAAAGGAGAAAAAATACAGGTTTTCTCGGCGGGAGCATATCCCGTTGAATCCAGCGGGTTTGATGGGCGGAAATTCACAGCTAAAAACCACACGCCGGGTATTCTCTGGGCGGATAAGTACTTAATGAATTTGCTTTCTCTGAAGGCTTCAAAAAATACCTTTGATATTGTGATGATCCATGGCGGTAGAGAATGGACATCAGTACCAACAGAAAAACAGAAAAAACTGTACAGAGCAATAATAGACCACGGAGCAGATATCGTCATTGGTTCACATCCGCACTTTCTCCAGGGTTTTGAAATTTACAGGCACAAGCTTATTGCCTACTCTCTGGGTAATTTCATTTTTCCGGGCATGGAGGAAACGGAATACGGAGAGGACAGCATTATTTTAAAGGTCGGTGTATATGGAGGCAGGATCCTGTATCTGGAAATTTACCCAGTTTTAATCAGAGGAAGGCGCATAGAGCTCAGCAAAGGAAACAGAATAAAAAACAGGCTAATAAAACTTACAGAGGCGCTTAGATAGTTACGGCCGGTATCTAATTACCATTTTCTTTTAATTTCTCCGCCCATTTACTTTCAGGGTAATCCGAATTGAGTTTTCTAACAAGAATATCCGCCTGCTTTGTATTTCCCGCAGACCTGTAAATCGTTAAAGCTCTGTACAAGGCCTCGGACACAAGGTCTTTATACCCTTTAAATACATAAGTCAGAGACAGGTATGCTTGCGCCGCTTTTTCGTTTTCGCCTAAATTATCGAGTATTTTAGCATACTCAAGCTGGGATTCTGCCCCGGTTCTGTCGGAGTGTGAATCTGCAATTCCCTTAAAAATATCTGCCGCTCTTTGACTATTGCCCTTTTTCCCATAGTATTTAGCTACCCAGAAATCTGTTTCCTCACGTATGTTGCTTTCTAAGGACATCGTACGAAGCAACTTTAGAGTTTTATATGCAACTTCTATATCAGAAGGGAATTTATATACCGCATATTCAAAAAGCAGCCTGGATTTTGAATGCTCTGACATTCCTGTGCTGTTCAATACTCGATGGTATAAAGAATCCGCATATTCGGAATTATTAAGTTTAGTTAAAGAATTACGTATTAAATTACCAGCTTCATTATCATAACTTCCG
>QNBI01000160.1 GCA_003641675.1 Spirochaetota bacterium
CCTGAATACAGAGATATTTTTAAAAAATTAATCGAAAAGATTTCAGCAGGCACTGTATGAACGGACAATTCGAAGTAGTAATTATCAGCGGAAAAGGCGGAACAGGAAAAACAACGCTAACCAGTTCATTGGCAGAGTTAATACCGGACAAGGTAATATGCGACGCCGATGTGGATGCAGCTGATATGTTCCTTATATTAAAGCCGGAATTAATTAAAGAGAATCCCTTTAAAGGTAAATCGATAGCAATTATTAATCAGGATAAATGCGTATCCTGCGGAATATGTGAAAAGGTATGCAGGTTCAATGCAGTAGATGCTGAAGAAACAGATGAAAAAATAAAATACACAGTTAACCCGTACAGCTGCGACGGGTGTACTTTCTGTGCTTTGGCATGCCCCGCAAAGGCTATAAACATGGAGCAGCAGACTGTAGGAGACTGGTTTATTTCAAAAACAGAAGCAGGAACTTTAATCCATGCAAAATTAAAACCAGGCGCGGAAAACTCGGGCAACCTCGTGACTATGGTTAAACATCAGGCCCATCTAAAAGCGAAAGAGGAAGGGTTAAATTTTATACTTGTAGATGGTCCTCCTGGAATAGGATGCCCTGTTACCTCTGCTATTTCCGGCGCAAGTCTTGCAATCATTGTTACAGAACCTACCTTTTCGGGAATACATGATCTCGAAAGAGTATATGACCTTAGTCTGCATTTTAAAGTTCCTGCAGCAGTGGTTATTAATAAATATGATCTAAACAGAGAAAACACATTGCATATTGAAAGCTATGCCAAAGAAAAAGGGATAAAAATAATCGGGAAAATACCATTTTCACCCTGCGTTGTAGATTCAATAGCCGAAGCAAAAACCCCCATGACGAAATGCCCCGAAATAGCTAAAACCATTAATAACATATATAAGGAAATATCTGTATTTAGAAAGCGTTTATAGAAGCAGAGCTAAAGCAGTCTATAAGGAATAAGCATTCAGCGTAAAATATTTCAGCCCCTCTTTTTCTTCTTCGTTTTTGGTGCAGGTTCTAACAGTACGGCAAGGTGTGAAGAGGAAGGTATATTTTCCAGAACGATTTTTATCGATGTAGTCATTGGAACGGCGAGCAGTATTCCTGCCGGACCCCATAACCATCCCCAAAAGAGCAGTGAAAAAAAGACTACAAATAAGGAAAGGTTCATTGTATTTCCCATTAATTTCGGGTCTATACCATTACCGATGACCATCTGAACTGAACTTAGCGAAAGAAACACCCAGAAAGGTTCTGCTGTTAAGCCAAATTGCGCAAGAGCGATAAAAAAGGGTATAAAAGTGGCAATAATGGATCCGATACTTGGTATATAGTTAAGAAGAAAGGTTGCAAAACCTATGACTATTGCAAACCGAACATGGAAGAGGAATAGTATAATACCGGCAAATATGCCGGTTGTGAGACTTATAGCGGTTTTTAAGGCAATATACTTCCTGAGTTCATGGTCTATTCTGTTAAGAATAACAGGTACACGCTTTCCCCGTTTTTTTAAGAAAACCTTCATAAGCTTTTTTTGAAATCCATGCTTACCGTAGACAAACAGTATGGCAAAGAGGAAAATAATAGAAAACTGCACAATATAACTGACAACAGAACGGGCTGCATTAAAAGTAATGGAAGCTACAGGGATATTCTCCAGACCTCTAATTACATTAAGCTGGAATTTACCTCCGGAGGCAGTTTCCAGCCTGTTTGCAAGTTCCAGCATAACAGCCGTTAATTTTTCTATGTACTTCGGAAAGGAAATCATGAAATCAGATATACTGTTGTATATAACCGTCCCAAAACCTATAAAGATTCCTAAGAAAAGAATTGATGTAATAAACACAGACAGCCACAGAGAAATTCCTATTTTTCTCAACAGGGAAATTACAGGTTCCATTATGTAGGCAAGCAGAAAGGAGAGCAGAATTACGATTATTACACGTTCCGCAAGTTTAAGGGTAATACCAATTATAAAAACTACAATTAATCCAAGGAATATTTCGCTCTTGTTTGATTTTTCCACCCGGGTATTGTACTATTTTTATCTCCCTGTAATCAAGTTCAAAGGATAATTAAAATAATATCACATCCCTGTTTCCGGTTTTGTAATTGACAAAGACTTTTAATAAAAATAGAATACTTTAAGTTTATGCCCCAGTAGCTCAGCAGGATAGAGCAGCGGTTTCCTAAACCGGAGGTCGGACGTTCGAGTCGTCTCTGGGGCAAATATTCCCTATTTAAACGTAATAGTATAATCCAAAGGTTTATTGAGGAGAAGAATTTTAATAAGAGGTATTGTAAAGGTAACAACATTGCCGGATATTTTACCGCCTTTCTGAGAAATTATTTTGCCTTCAACATGGACAACTACATTAACGAACGAATTTTTGACCGCTTTCGGTCCGTCTTTGCCGAGAGCAAAAGACATCATATCCAGGTAATCAGCCTCCGAAGTACTATCGTCCTCCTGCGGGCCGAGACTTTCCATTATCGGGTTGGATAAAACAGGAATTAAAACGGAAAGCTGTTTATAATTTTTTTTATCCAAATGAAATCTAAATATCTTACTTTCTCCGCTGTTTGTAAGGCTTATTATTCCTGCAGCAGTTAAATTTTTTTCACTATTAAATATATCTTCGATATTTCTGAATTCCAGCTTTGTTGTTAATAGGTTTTTGCCGGAGGTTTTAATACTTGTTACCTTTACTCCCGGCTGCTTCTCTATCTCTGTTTTTATCTCTTTTGTATTAAACAGCTTACCATCCGAAATATCTGTTGAATCACCAGTGACTTCTGCAAGATTGGCAAAATAATCTACAAGAATCTGCTTAACCTCAATCTTTGAGGAAACAGAGCCGGACCCGTCTTTTTTAAGGTATATTTCCTCATGCACTCCGCAGGAGGTCAATGAACCGCCTAAAAGGACTATTGTTAATACAAAAACTATGGAATACAAATATTTTAAGTTTTTCATAGGACTTTAAATTAATATCTTTTCTTTCCAATAGTCAAGAAGATATATTGACAATAACATTAGAAAAAGGTTGAGATACAATTCTAAATATGAACATAGTATGGGATTTTGACGGTACAATTCTTCCTCTGACTCCCTATGACAGTGAACAGAGCCTTCTCAACTACATAATAAAGAAAAAATACTCTGGGAAAAACCCATTTAAGTTTGCCCTTCGAAGGTTCATAATAAGGGGAATTATCTATGCCGATATGAAGAACCTAATAGGGCACAGGTTTAAATCTTTTTATCTTTGGGCTGTTAAGGGAACAAAAAAAGAAGTTCTGGATAATATTTCACAAGAACTTGCATTACGCATTTCTTTAGAGGATATACAAACCTACCGCCAATTGCATGCTGCAGGACACACACAAATACTAATTTCCTGCGGAACAGAAGATTTAAGCAGGAAAACACTGGCTATTGCCGGCATTAACCGTTTTTTTTCTGCTATTATAGCGAACAGATTTATCTTTGAGAAGGGAGTAATTTCCGAATTTGAATACAGAACATTAAAACCTGAAGATAAGTTAAAAAAAGTAATTTCCATTGGTTTTCTTCCTTCCAATACAGTTGTTGTAGGAGACGGGCCTACTGACATTCCTCTTCTAAACTGGTCCGGTTTTCCCATTGTACTAAACCGTAAGGGTGAGCGAGATACACTAAAGCTTTGTAAAAAATATACAACTATTAGACAACCGAAAGAACTCATAAACTATATTGAAAGTGTGGAAAACTAATGAAGATAAGAAAGTTGGTTGTATTTGATATGGACGGAGTCCTTGTTGACGTATCCAAGTCCTACAGGACAGCCGTAAGGGAAACTGCAGCATGCTTTTTAAGAGATGCAGCAGGCAGTGGAAGCCTTCCACGCCCTCTGTTTACACTCGATGATTTAGCCTTTGTAAAAAAGAGCGGAGGGCAAAACAATGACTGGGAGCTCACATATTTAATCATTTCTCTGCTTATTTCTGTACTTGACAGAAACGCGGAAGACGACCTTAAAATATACAGTTCTTGTAAGCATTTCCCAACGGATACACTTCTGCGTAAAATAACAGAAAAATGGAATCTTCAACCTTTAATAGCTTTTTTAAAGAAAACCAGTAAACCATTGAGCTTTCTCCTGCAATCTGCCGGGAAAAAAATCGATCCCCTTGTAAAAGAACTTTCCCAAAAAAACGTGAGAACGGGAAATCTCATTAAACAGATCTTTCAGGAAGCGTATCTTGGTCCAAAACTATTCTTTAATGAATATGGATTTAAGCCCTGTTTTTATCGGAGAGAAGGACTGCTTGAACAGGAAAAATTAATTATAAACACAGATACCCTCGATGAAATTTATAAAAAAAGTATTCTCGCAATTGCCACAGGCCGCCCTAAACAGGAAGCTGAGTATGCTCTTAAAAAATTTAGAATATCTCAATATTTTAGCTATATCCTTACACTCGATGACTGCAATAAAGAAGAAAACAGAATCTTTACAGAGACCGGCAGAGTAGTCTCTTTAAGCAAACCTAACCCGTTTATGCTGGATGTGATTGCGAGAAAAGCGGGAGAAAACATAGAGCAATACTTCTATATTGGAGATATGCCGGATGACATGGAAGCAGCAGCAAAATCTTCATTTAATTATACCGGAATCCTATTTACCGATAAAAAAACGAAAATAAGCCTGCAATCCGCAATAAAAAATAATAATTTTTTAATTTCCGATTTTACTGCCCTGATTAAAATTATTTGAATAAATATTCTTTCTGCTGCTACTCTTGTTTTTAATTTGACTATAACAGATTTCGGAAATCCCATTATCATAGGAAGAGGCTACAATGTGCTGTCTACCGAAATTTATCTCCAGGTTATCGGGATGCAGCGTTTTGACCTCGGAACTACAATAGCAGTTGTCCTGCTTGTACCTTCTGTAATAGCCTTTCTTTTTAACTACTACTTTACAAAAAAAAGCCATGCAATGATAAGCGGGCAGGCAAAACCCCAACTACCCCCATCGTCACGTGCAAAAAGAACGGGATTCGCCACTTACAGTTGGATAATAGCCGGGATAATGCTCTCTGTAATTGCAGTAATAATAGTAAAATCCTTTATAAAGGTGTGGATGTACAACTGGGGTTTCACCACCGGCCACTACCAGTTCAAGATCCCCGGCGGTACCGGCGTTCTCTGGATGAGCCTCTGGATTTCTATTTTTGTAGGGTTTTTCGGGGCACTGCTAACATTATTAAATGGCTATATAATCGAAAAGAAAAAACTCTTCTTTGCTCAGCCTCTCTACCTTTTTTCTGTTATTCCTGCAGCCATGGCAACGCTTATAATACTGGTCGTTATGGTCATGCGGAGTATTTGCCTTGCTCTTTAAACAGCGGAAACTTAAAATCACAACGGAAATTACTCCGGAAATAACAGCTGGAACCGAATAAAAGCTTGACTTTAGTCCAAATATTGTATATATAGGTAGATAGGTAGACAAGCTTATGGAAACAGTAGATAAAGCAAGCCCAATTCCTGTATATCTTCAGCTGGCGGAAATTCTCGAAAAGAGAATTAAGGACAGCTTATATAGAGTCGGTTCTAAAATACCGCCCGAAAGCAGGCTTTC
>QNBI01000161.1 GCA_003641675.1 Spirochaetota bacterium
ATATTAATTCTTCCAGCTTTCTATAGTAGTTTTTCCCATACTGTTCTAATTTCTCAATTATTTCCGGTAAAAGTTTCTTTATTAATTTCTCGTTTAATTTAAGCCCATTCAACTTTTTCCTAAAAGGAGTGGCGTTTCTATCTCTAAATTGAATATTAAGCAGGTTTTGACATAAAACTCCTTCTAAAAAAACAGCCTTTCGTGTGTTTCCATTAAAAAACTCAGAGTGAGTATTAAAAAAATCCTCATACATTTTTTCCATATAAACCATACCTCCCTTTTCATTTTCATCATCCATCTCTATTATTCCCAGAAAATAAAAAAATTTAAGAATTAACACAGCTTTAAGGATGTCTGTTGTTTTTAGCCGATTACGCTTATCTTTTTCATTCGCAAATTTCTGTCTGATAACCTGCATAAATCTGTTCAGAATAAAAGCTCTATTTAGTTTTTTCTCAAGAAATACCGACCTGACTATACTCAAAAAAGATTTTTTAAAATACCCATAATCTTTATCATCTATCGGGAAAAACTCTCGGATTAATTCAAATCGAAATACCAAATCGTATGTCTCATCCTTTCCAGGAATATCTTTAAAAATACAAAAATCTTCCGCATGTTCCTTTGCTTTGAATATTCTTCTAAACTGCATCGGGTATACATCCTGAATATTTAACAGTATCTTAAACTGTTGTTGGTTCTGCTCAAAAAAGAATAATGTATAATTGCAAACATTTTCCGTATCTTTAAGAATATCTAATATCTCTCTTTGATAGTTTGTAATAGTATTCCGTTCATGTTTATTTAAACTAAATTTTCCTATTGCTGTATCAGGGTCCAAAAATATTTCTATTAGTTCCCTATTAGTTTCAGAATCAACAATAAAATCGGGAATAAGATAATAGCTTAAGTCGCAGAAATAGTATCTCATATATTTTTCAACAATAGTTCTCATATCTTTAAGAATTACTGCGCAATCGGAACAAACAGGATAGTTTCTCCATGCATATTCTTTCTTAAAACCGCCAGCGATCGGTGCATGTTCCGTTTTGGCAGTATAAAAATTAAAGGTACTTACATATCCCCACACTTCTTTGTCTCTATTTAGACATACAGAACATACCTTCTCTTTTCCTATAATCTCCTTTTTACCCAGCATATAGTAATCATGGTAAAAATTGCCGATACAGGCTTCTCTGATTTTTTCGAATATAGGTGCTTCTCCTATAAATTTGTCATTTATTGAAACCGTTAATATATATAGCTGTTTTTTTGAGACATCGTTCAACAACTGCGCCAAATTAGTGCTTATTTTATCCTTATCTGTGTTAATGCAAGAGCTTAATTGAGAAATACCAGGATTAATGGCTTCACTTTTTTTTAAAATACGGATTAGTTTACTGGTTTTTTTTGCTTGTGTAGAAAAATATTCAGAATTTAAAACATCTAAAGGAGATACAAACACAGTCGGGAAATCAGAAACACTATTTGCCGGAGCTCTCTTAAAAAAATATTTTGTTTGATTCTTCCTTTTATCGTACTGTTCCAGATGAGATCCTTTATAAACAAATTGTCCGGCATTATTTTTTTTATTCTTTCCAGAAGAATATAAGAATTCTAATACAATAACATTCTCTTTCCTTTCTATAGTCTCAAGTCCATAGGGATTATCGTCAAAATATTCATTCGGGATATACTTTGATAGTTTGTACAGTTTATGAATCACTTGATTTTCCTAATAGCACCAAATCCTCTGGACACTGATTTACCTATTCCCAGATAATCAGGTATTAAAAAATTGGTTTTAAAACTGCCTATAAAGCCATCCATGCCAGTTCCTTTTAATCTAACCCGCTTTTCTTTTAATTTTATGGATTCAATTATTATCCTTTCATAAATATTTAACCATATTCCAAGTCCTTTTGCCATGGAAAGAATATTTCCTATAAGAATGTTCTTAAGAATATCATACTTTTTCGTTATACTGCCCGTTCTTACGTATAAATCGTAATTCTTTTGATTTAATCCGAGCCATGGACTTATAAACTCATAACTATAAGTTTCCTCAACGAACCCAATATCAACATTTTTTATTGTAAAATCTTTTTCATATACAGGTATTTTTCGTTTATCAATTATTACCTCATTAATAGTCATGAAGATTTCCTTAAACACATTTAAGGCCTCATTTGTTATTGCCAATACTATTGGAGTTTCCTTTATTGACTTAAATTGGATAAGTGGATATCTGTAGTATAGTTTACCTGTATCTACATCATGATTATGGATAAGATTGTAGGGTTTAAAAACACTTCCAATAAACCCACGAAATTTTGAAATTTCAACCGGCTGGAGAAAAACATTTGTAAACTGTAAAATGCCAACAGATACTTTCATCTCTCTATTATATATTATACTTATTTTTTTTAATTTCTCAATATTATGTAAATATTTTACAATTAATATGTATTTTGCTAAAATATTTAAAGTGCTACACTCAACTAATGAGCTATCTCTTTCTTTTTATTGACTTTTAACCAGTACTGTATTATTGGTTTATATAAAACACGGAGAAACCTATGGCAATTTTAGCAAAGACAAAAATTAACGATGCACTTAAAGAGCATCCTGAATTAAAAAAAGTAATTATAAAATTATCACCGAAATTTAAGAAACTAAATAATCCTGTTATATACAAACTTGTAGCCCGGTGGGCAACCTTCGGAGATATTGCCAGAACCGGTGGACTTTCTGTCTGTGAACTGCTTCATACAATCAACAAAGAAATAGGAACCGAAAAGGAACTCTTTGAACTGGCACCGGAATGTATTAAAGAATCGAAACCGGAAGTTACAGAGAAGAAACCGGAATGGGTGGAAAATGCAGAACAGATTGTAGTACTTGATGTAAGGGAAAGAGAAGGGTTCTTTCTCCCGGAGATTGCCTCTGCATTTAAGAAAATTAGGGAAAACCAGATTCTTCTTGTAACAAACAGTTTTTATCCTGCTCCGCTTGTAAAAATGCTAACAGAGCAGGGTCATGAAATATATTACGAAGCTGTTCATCCAGAAGAGCACAGGCTCTATATAAAGAAAAAATTAAAACCTGGTGACTGGAGAGAACGCAGAGAAGATTTTGAAATTCTCGACGTGCGGGGTTGGAAGACGGATCCCTTTTCTGCAATCATCAAGAAGGCAAATGAAATATCTCCCGGTGAAGGGTTTAGACTTATACAGTTCTTTCTTCCGGGTCCTTTAATAAATATGATTGAACCGTTAGGTTTTGAAACGCTTGTAGAGCAGAAAGGAGCAAACGAATTTCACATTTACTTCTTTAAAAAAGAGGAATCTGTATATAGTAAAGGAAGTGTAAAGGGGAGAATTCCCCTGGTTATCCAGTCCGCCACACCTGTTGTTTATCCTATCGTTATGAAACTGCTTCAGTCTAAAGAATTAATGAGCCGTATTAAAATAGAAGAGCTTAAGGTATGGGATAAAACAGAAAAACACCTCGGATGGATATTAAACGGGAGAGCAGATATAAGTTTTTCCGCTGTTGCAGCTGTTGCGAACCTTTTTCAGAAGGGTCTCGATATAAAGATGAAATCGATTATCGTATGGGACAACTTCTACATTTTAACACGCGGATTTAAAGCAGAGGGGTTCGAAGAACTTAAGGGGCACAGTATATACCTTCCGCTTATTAAGGCTGCCCCGCCGTATGCTGTAACGATATACCTAATTAAAGCGCTGGGAATGGACCCTAAGGATTTTAATTTTGAATTCGGAAATGGTACAACCGGCCCGTTCGGACGTCCTTCCGAAATAAAAAATCTCCTTCTAAACGGGGAAATTAACGCAGCACTTTTAAGAGAACCGGAGGCAAGTTTTGCCATTTATGAAGGAAAAGGAAAAGTACACGAGTCATTCGCATATAGAGACGTATGGAAAAATCTCTTTCCCGGCCAAGGCAACCTGCCCAATGCAGGGCTTCTCTTTAAAGGGGAGATACTAAGAGAATACCCCGATGTTTCAGAACTCTTTATGGCGGAAACCAAAAATGCAGTGAAATGGGTTAGCAGTAACAGAAAAGAAGCTGCAAAATTGAGCCATGATATAATGGGAGTTTCGCCGGAGGAAGCCGAGATGTTTCTCTTTAGAGCCAATTTTGACTACAGAGAGTCGGAAGAATCTATCCGCCATATAATTAACTACCTTGATGTGCTAAACAAATCGGGGTATGGCAGAAAGGCCTTCGGAGAACTTGAACCTCTGTTCTTGTAAATTTTTACCGGGAGCCTTTATTTATACTCACTAATTCTTCATTAATATTCTATTTAACAACTCTATAATTTCTTCTTGCCCAAAAAGATATCTCTAAAGTATATGACTAACATAAGCAGTCCGAATATACCTGAAGCTGCATAGAGATAATCGAAGGGAGCTCCGTTTAAAGCAACAGAAGCTCCGGTAAAAATTGCATTTAAGCTGACCAGAATAAATAGAGGTTTATTCACCCTCGGAATACTACCGATGAATATGCCTATAAGGCTTATTGTTGTGGGACATTCTGCGCCTATAAATACCATACGGGGAAATACAAATCCAAGCGCTATCTCTAGAAGAGGATAAAAAAAGATACCTGCAAGGATAAAAAACACAGAGATTATCTTTAAATGAGCTTTTTCAGGCAGCCGAACCTCTGTCCAGTTAAAAATTATATCTGCAATAAGTAGAACAGCAACAATCCAGAGAGCTACAGCACCGGTTAAGGCTTCTTTAAGCCCCATAAAATCTTTGCCTATAAAAATCGTAAAGCCAGAATAAATATAGATTAAAACATAAACTGCCAGAAGAAGCCTGCTTGTCTTTTTGCCGGGATTTTTATAACAACTGTAGAGCAAAAACAGAACCACCGCAGCGAATACAGCAGGTACTATTAAAGCCCATATCCCCATCTCTTTATTAAGCCATACAATACCTTTTAAAATTTCTTCTACCTTTTCTTTGTCGAACATTTTTTATACCTCGCTTTTCATTGAATATTGCTATTGTACGCTTTCAATTTAACAGTTGCATTATAGTTTTTTAAAATTATGTATTTATTAAAATTGTCCTAGTGCTTCCCTAATATCTCTGCTTTTTCTGAACTTCTTAAAATCTTTTCTGCAGAGGGTTTATTGCTGATATGTTTTGAATACTCGGAAGCCTGATACATAAAGGCTTCGAGCCTTGTTTCTATTCCAGTATCATCCTGTCCGTCATAATCTATATTTATCCACGGCAGATTATTATTGTCCTTCCGGAACGAAGGCGAAACAGAGTTAATTATTGTTCCCGGAGCACACATAAAAGGCAGAATATTAACAACCCCTGCAATGCCGGTCGGTGCTAACCTGGCTGCGGTACCTATTGCTATGGGCGGGTCTCCGTCGTAATCTCTCCCTATATATGGTTCGCAGCTGTCCAGCATTTCCTCTATCGTTACATCTCTATCGAGATTCGCAACACCTTTAACAGCACTGTCAAGCTGTCTCGATAATAATGATGTGAAAAATGCCTGTATTCTCGATTTTAATACACCGTTAAAATCGCCCTTCCACTTACTGTCCCTTGTATAGC
>QNBI01000162.1 GCA_003641675.1 Spirochaetota bacterium
AATAATCCCCGGCTCTTTGGGAGCTGTGAAGGTAATAAATTTACTATCCGGGTTATCAATCTCCCCTTCTCCGTCTTCAATAAACCAGATAACCTGATAATCAGCTTCAATCTCATGCTTTTTTCTGTCCCTTGCAGCTATCCTTAGTTTTTTAGTTTCGCCCACTCTCATAACAACGGAAGCAGGCTTTATTACAGCAGAGTAAAGGGGTCCGGGATAATCAAAAAAATCCTGCTGCCCTCCCTTTTCTACGGCACTAACTTCTTTAGAAATATAGACGGGGTCCGAATCACCTGATCCGGCACTTTCGGCAGAGACAGTACTTTCTTCCTTCACTATCTCGATTTTCTTTGCTTTTTTCACGGCAAGCCAGCTGTACTCATCCTGCGGAAGATGATTGTATGCTTCCTGCAGAGCTTTTGTAATTTTGTAGAGCATTTTCCTGCTCGCTTTTTCTTCCTCCGCCCTCTTCTGTTCTTCAATCACCTTCGCCAACTTATCCGCCAACGGCTTTAGAGTAAAAAGAAAATTATCAAAGGCTTCATCATAAACAAAGCCGCCTCTTGTTCCCGGTGTAAGCTGCAGAAATGAAGCATCTATAATCCCCTCGATGTATGGAGAATTCCACGGAAAACAATTAAGCGCTTCAATACTCGTGACAGAGGGAATAACTCTTGTACCTAGTTTATAAAGGCCTATTCTATTATCAGCAGAGGGTTCACTTAAGTATAATTCATAATAAATCTCACCCAGGGGGCTTTTTATCCTGGGAAGGTCATGCAAAAGGCGGCCTTTAAATTTTCTGGGCTCGACTAATAGTTCTTTCCTGCTCGTTTTATCAAGAATCTTTATCTTTACACCTGTTTTACTTATTCTGTCTCTGAGCTCACTTGCAAGGTAGTTCTGAATTTTCTCACCGGAAAGTTGTTTTATCCCCGGAAGAATAGGTTTTATTAATATTTCCGTTCCGGTATTAAGAAACAAAGTTCTTACTTCGGATACATTATACCCGGGATTATTCTTTATCATTTTTATTCGCATAGGTTTTTTGCTCTGCCCGGCAGATGTAATGGTAAGTTCATTCCCCACTGTCCAGAAACTCAAAAGCCCAATGCCGAATTCCCCCTGGATTTCCTTTGCTCCGTGTTTTTTTAATTTTCGTTTAATAGAATCACCTATATGAGTCGCCACATAATTAAAATCGTCAATTCCTTCTCCGTCATCGACTACCTTAAGATATGCTTCCCCTTTCTTTTTCCCTCTTATTATAGTAATATTTTTAGCCTTTGCATCAATGCTGTTTTCTACAAATTCGGCAATTGCTTTTAAAGGGTTGCTCTGTGAGAGCGCAATTATGGTTATTGCATTCCAGTTATTTCCTATTTTCAGTTTACCGCTATTTTTACTCTTCATTTTTTAACATGCTCCTGTGATGGCTTTACGGTTATTAACAGCATACCGATCATTATCATAATAACCCCAATCCACTGCAGGGGATGCAGTTCCTCTTTAAAAACAAAAATACCCCCGATAACAGGAATAAGAATATAGTTAATAGAGAAAGCGGGGATTATACGAATTGCCTGGTCCTTTTTGTATGCAAATTGGACAACAATTACAGAAACAATGGATAAAAGTATCCAGACAACTGCATACTGATTGGCAAAAACCTCTATAAGTCTGTGGAAAAGACCGGTCGATACTCCGAAACCTGCCGCTTCGGTCCCTGAACCGGTTAAACCGGTACCATTTCCTGTATGCGCTGCACCGGCACTCACTGTAAAAAAATAGGCTCTCCTCCCTATATCGGAAATTGCTACTTTCTGGAACATGGGAATAAAACCGCCCAGAGCACCTGAAAACCCGCCTATTAGAATACCGGCATATTTTTTCCTTTTACGAACGATTATAATCACTGCAATATAAAGCACTGTAACCAGTACAAGCAGCTCTGTAAGTATCCCGGTATTTATTTTTTTTAGAACATATTCCTCTGTAAAACCGCCTATAAGCACTGCCGCAACTATAACTGTAAATACTCCGCTAATTTCTCTGTACCCGAACCTTTCCTTCATCACAAACCGGGAAAACACGGCCAGTGATGCAAGTCCTGTTCCGGCCATTGCACCTACAAGAGCAACACTCCCAAGCGATACTGCATACAGTAAAATAAATGCAGCAACAGATGTTCCGAGAGTAGCAATAATCCAGATTACTATTCCCCGCCGTTTATTCTTATCTGCTGTTTCCAGTCCTATTTTCTGGCCGGCCTGTGAAATATTCAGCACCGAATAACCTATAAAGGCCACTATTATTGCAATTAATGCATTTTTCACCTTATATTTGCCTTCTCCATTTTCCTATGATAGTATAGCTTTAGTATCTGGACTTATTACTGTAACACTATTATAAAAAGTGTAAAGGAGAAAATCCAATGAAAATTTCAGTAAATAAAGTATCTTTAATTTTAATATTTTTCCTGACAACGGCACTGTATTCACCATTGCTTTTCAGTGATACAGGGACAAATGTTTACAGAGCATACCCGTACGCCCTGGGCGCTTTTGCCGGTGAACTTGGAGGTACGGGGTTAAGCTATCAGCAATGGTTGGGCAAATTTGGTTATGAGGTATCCTTTGGAGGCTACTACACTCCGCCGGACTGCAGTTTTGAACCAAATTCAGTGTTTCTAACCTATAGTATCGGCCTGCAGTTCCAGTATGCACTTTTTTCCGAAAATCTTCTTAAGAAATTCCCCGACTGGATAGCTGCTTCGCTCTATCTATTTACAGGAACAGTACACGTAGGGTCATTATCCCAGCCATGTAAAGTTAATCCGGATTTTAATAAGGATGACCTTTCTTCCCTTATGTACCTGTCGGATACTTCAAAATCGCCAGTATATACCCCGGACTTTGGAGTAGGTTTCGGAATAGGAATAGAACCTGTCCTTTTTAGACATTTTTCATTCCCCATGGAGTTCGGCATAGATTCAATATGGCCGCTCGGCTCATTATGGCCGGATACAGCAGGATTTATTGTACAGGGCGGTTTCCGCTACAGGTTTTAAGAGCGATTCTTGCAGAGAGCTTAAAAAAGCGGGAATCCTCTGCACTTCTATTTCTTGACCAAATACAAAACTGTTACTATATTGGATAAATGAACAAAACGCTTTCTCATGTGTTTAAAACCGAGGAAGAAGCCAGAAAACTTATCGAGCAGGCTAAAGAGAAGGCTGCTTCTATTCTAAAGGAAACGGATGCGGAAATACAGAGACGTGCTATTGAGAAACACACAGAGGCAAGGGAATTAATTCACAGAGAGATAGAAATAGCAAGAAAAGAGGCAGCGGCAGTTCAAAGAGAGGTACTTCGAAAAGCCGAGAGAGAAAAAGCTAATTTCCTTAACGGCAAAGAAGAACTGGTAGGGAGTTTAACGGATAAAATAGTCGAAATTATTACAACGCCGGAGTATTTAAAGTATATTAAGAAGGTATAAAATTGCCCACGCCAGTAAAACGTTATGCCTTTATAAACGCCAAACTCAGAGCAAGGCTCAGCAAGGTTTTAAATAAAGAATTCTACGAGCGGCTTTCCTCTGCCTCCAGCTTAAACGAGGCTATGATTCTCCTTAAGAGTACAGATTTTGCCCCTGCAGCGGCGGTATATGAAAAGACCGGGGATTTAAAGATGAGCGAGCTTGAACTGTTTAAGGCGGAAGTAAACCTTTTAAAAGATCTGCAGTCATACTGTTCCAAAGATGTAAAGGAATTCATAGAGGCTCTTCTCTGCAGATATGAAATAGACAGTATAAAAAATGCTCTGCGGTTGTGGTTCGACAAACAGGTTAGAAAGAGAGATGTCTCATATACCTCCGGTTACCTTTTCAGAGAAACCATTTTAAACCCTGTAAATATAGATGCTTTAATTAATGCAGCAGATCTTAATGCACTTATACAGATATTCGAAAAAACACCATATATGGAAATTTTCCAGCAGAAACAGTGGTATTCAGGAATAGAAACAAGCGTTTTTCAGCTGGAAAACGCTCTGGACCTCTTTTACTACAAACAGCTTTTGGAAGCTGTAAAAATGCTTCCGGACAGAGACCAGCAGATACTAAAGAAGATTATAGGAGTCCAGATTGATATTGAGAATATCATCCGTACAGTCCGTTTTGC
The DNA here is from genome assembly GCA_003641675.1 of Spirochaetota bacterium. Classification (GTDB taxonomy): domain Bacteria; phylum Spirochaetota; class Spirochaetia; order SZUA-6; family SZUA-6; genus SZUA-6. The sequence continues at coordinate 4,181 of QNBI01000162.1, forward strand.
AGACTTTTATCACTTGAACAGCAAGGACATTGTTAAATATGCAATTCCCGGCGGTATGTATATAAATTTAAAATCCATTGAAAAAGCCGCCAGTACAGGGTCAATAAAAGATTCCCTGCCAATCCTTATGGCAAAAGGTTATGGAAAGATTTTTGCCTTATCCGGTTTTGACCGTGCCTCTGTATCCGACAGAATTTTAATAATAGAGGGTATTCTCAACACTATCCTTGAAAATGAAATAAGAAAAATGCTAACCGGGTATCCTTTTACAATAGGTATTGTAATTAGCTACTTTTTAATTAAGAGGCGGGAGGCAGGCAGAGTTATGAAAATTCTAAACGCCGTTAACTACCACCTCGATCCAAAAACCATTAAGGGGAAATTGTAATGTTCACATCCCCTATGAAATATTTAACAGTCTTTATTCTTATGCACGATGCCGAAAGGGTCACAAAAAAACTCCTTAAACTTGGAGTTATGGATTTTGTAAGAGTCTCGGAAATTCCTGATATCAACGACCCCAGGTTAACCGAACTAAGGAAGGATAATTCCTACAGCAGAATAGAAGAAAACCGGCGCCGTATTAAGACATTATTGGATTCCGCCCGGATAAAACCGGATGCTGCAAGTACTCTCGATATAACCTCCATGACACCGCCAAACCTTGAAAAAATAGAAAGCACCCTTGAAAAAATATCAGAAGAAATACAGGGAGTCAGGGATGCACAGCGTGATATACAGCAGGAAATTCTTAGGCTTAAGGATATTCAAAGACAGATTTTTCTATACAGTGACTTAAGAGAGGGGCTCCACAATGAATCTGCCTATTCTTTTTTAGTAATAAAAGCAGGTAGTGTGCCGGAAAAGAACTATAACGAGCTTATCTCAAAACTAAAAGCATTCCCTTCGGTCCAGTTAAAACTGGATGGACCGGAGCCGTTAGTTTACTCTGACAAGTCAAAGGGAAACCGAGAAAATAAATATATTAGTCTAATTAATATTTATCTAAAAAAAAATTCTGCAAGCATAGAACAAATAATGGAGGAGCTTGGCTGGGAAGAAGCCGATATTTCCAGCTTAAAATTAATTTCAAATAATCTTACCCTACAGGATATTAAAGCTAAAATTAAAACCGCCCAAAATAAACAGGATAAGTTAAACACCAGGTACACAGAAATTATTTCTTTAAAACGTGACTGGCTTAAAAAAACATGGAACAACCTGACTCTAAACATCCTTTATCTACGTATACAGTCTTATTTCTCCCGGACAGAACGAGCGGTATTATTTGCAGGGTGGATACCGGCAGAGAAGAAACACGAAACAGAGACACAAATTAGAGATACAGTACAGGGAAAATGCATTTTAGAGTGGAAAACACCCGAAGAGGTAGATTCGGAA
>QNBI01000163.1 GCA_003641675.1 Spirochaetota bacterium
GCATTTAGTTTTACCATGGATTTCTCAGCTTTACTGAAACCGCGCTTTCCTATTTTCAAAGTTAAATTCTTACTTACCTCTACTTCTCCCTCAAGAAACAGGAACATGGAATCACCGATATCTCCTTCCCTCATTATTACATCACCAGAGGGAACCTCCACTTTCTTCGCAATTTTAAATATCAAGTTTCTCTCTTTTTCATCCAGATCGGAAAGAATCCCAACTTTTTTCAAAAGGTCTTTCTGATTCTTTTTGCCCATATTCCGCTCCTAATTAGCCCAACACAAAGGCTGAGTCATTATCTCTAATAGTATAATCCTTTCCGGGATTCAGCTTTATCTTAAGCTCTTCTTTCTCCTCGTTCTCGTAGAGATTTATTTCCGCCTCGGCAAATTTACGCTTTATAAACGCATCTATGGCAGATGAATCCTCCGACAGTATATCGTCCAGCGTCATCTTCTTCTCCTCTGACAGAATACCTATAAGAATTCCTTCACCGCTTTTTAGAAAATGCTCCGCAAGTTCAAAAAAAGTTTTACCCACAAACTGAGCAGGAATTGAAATATTTTTTAATAGATTCTTGCCATCGAAAGAAAGCAACTCTTTTACCAGCAGAGGAATACTCGACGAAAGTGTAGAGCTTGCAAGCAAAAACCCATTAAACTCACCATAAATAATTATGTCATCTACATTTGCCCTTTTAAGATGCTGCTCATTTTCGGGGTTAACTATCTCTGCACTCAAAATAATATCAGGGCTAAGAGACTTTATTGCAAGCGATGCAAGTATAGTCCGTTCATCTGCGTTATCCAGAGTGTTATCCCCCGATTCATCGGCAAGCAAAATAGCAACCCTTGCATTGGCAATAGAAGCTTTTTTAAGGATTGATTCATGGGTAAAATCCCCTTTCACAAACCTTAAGTCGATATCCTGATACTTAGAAGCAAGTGTCTGGAATTCTTCGGAATCCATTGCATTTACCAGAACAACCTCCTGTTTTTTCCCCGTTATTTTACCCAATCCCTCCAGTATACCCTCTGTATTTTTATTCCATCCGCATAATACCAGATGGTTACGTAATGATACGTCTTGCAAACCTTTACCCTCCCTGATTTTTCTATCCACAAATATACTGGCTATTGTACCGGAGAGTATGGAAGTAGTAACAACTCCCATAAACATAAGGAAAAGAGCCAATACCCTACCTGTAGGGGTAACAGGATATTTATCGCCATATCCTACGGTTGTAATGGTCACAATAGCCCACCAGAATGCATCAAAAAAATCGGAAAACATGGAATGGTTTTTCCTAACCTCAGCGGCAAAAACCAAAGCTCCGCCTATTAAAACGATAATAAGTACAATAACCAGTAGATTTGGAAGTTTTTCTTTTTTTAAATCAAGATACAGGTCTTTTGCCCTATGTAAAAGACCGATTTTCATGACTGTTTTTATTTTTTTCCGCAATTTTTAAAATGCTCCCTATAATATAGTACCTCTTTTACTGTATCGGTAAAAAGGGTTATTTAGTTATAGCAAATTAATCAGCGATAGGCTATAATTATTTTGATTATGAAAAGATACATAAAATATACAGCACTTATCCTAACAATTATATTCCTCTTTTCCTGTGCTACTTCCAGCGGATCACTGTATTCCGGTATTGCAAAAACGGAAAAGAGCAGCGCGCCCCAAAAAAATGCTAAAGGCGATAAGACAGAAGAACCTGCAAAAACAAAGGATAACGGTTCTTCCGACATATCAGAGTCCGATGAAACAGGACTAAAAATAGTTACAGACCCGGATAATGCACAGATATACATTGATAATAACTATATCGGAAGCACTCCTTTTTTAATTACAGATCTTCAGCAAGGCAGCTATAAACTCACTATCAGGAAAATAGGATACTACAGCAAAGCCGTCTGGATAAATTACAATGGCGGACTTTTAGTATACTCGACAGACCTTGAAAGGATCACAGGTTTTCTGGATTTATCAGTAACACCTCAAGAAGCATCGGTAACTCTGGAGGACAACCCGTTATCTCCCGGAATGCACGAGCTTCCCATAGGCAGTTATGCTCTAAATATTCATCTCTTTGGGTACGAAGAGTACAAAAAAGAAATACAGATTAGAGAAAAAGAAATACTGAGAGTGGATGTAAAACTTAAAAAGGCTGCCTTTCATATATCGGACCTAAGGGTTTACCGTACAGCCTTTAACCCTTCTAACCCCGGTTTAACAGGCAAGGATAAAATATGTTTTACAGTTAATTCATGGGGTTCGGGTACCGTAACTATATACAACAGCAAAAACAGCGAGGTTTTTAAAAGGAAATTAAATTCCTTTACCACCTGGGATCAGAGTCTCCTCTGGGACGGAAGAGACAGCAAAGACAGACCGCTTCCCGACGGTGAATACAGAATAGTTCTTACCGGAAAATCGGAAGACTTAAAAATAGAAGAAGAGCATAGAATTAGTGTCATCATAGACAGTTCCCTGAAAATAGGCTACAGGTCTGTATGGAATGGCAGCGGGGGACTCTTATACGCTCCTGTAGCCGACATCCTTCCTGTTAATGAATTTCAGTTTTCCTTTCTGCTTGCAGGCCATCAGGAGGCTGTAGACAACGGTTTATTTTTTCGATTCCCTTCCGCTCTTTCCCTCCGTGCAGGACTGGGCAGGGGATATGAGCTTTCTGTACTCGGAAATTTTATCTTCGGCAATACAGATACCATCCCGGCAGGGGGTAGTGTTTCTATAAAGAAACAGATCCTCAATACTAATTCCTTTTTAAAATTTAATGCAGGAATATCTTTAAAGGCCTCGTATCAATACGGTACTACAACGGATATCTTCACAGACTTCACAGGACTAACAGCCGGCTTTGCGCTTTCAGCAGGAATAGGTTCTTTAAGCATTTTATACTCTCCGGAGATAATACTTGCACCTTTTCGCGTAGTTTACCCGGGCACCTTGACTGCCAATAACTCTTTAGGTTTCTATACCTGGATCTACCAGAGAGCAGGCTTTTTACTCGATTTAGGCTCATTCACAGCGGGTATTTCAACTGCGGTACGTACAGCGCCGTTTACTAATTTTAAACTAATAGACTATCCTGTCCAGGCAGCAGCAGAATTTAACTGGATGCTCCCCAATACTCATTTGTTTATTTCTTTTATCTTGGCAGGTGAATTTGAATCGCTCGAAAGCTATTATCTGCTCTCCGGCGGAGGAGTATCCTTTGTCTATTAGATTTTATCTCTGATCTACAGGAATATACTTCTTCCCGTGCTCACCTACATAGACTTGAGTAGGCCTAAATATTCTATTATTAACAAGCTGCTCTCTCCAGTGGGCAAGCCATCCGACAATACGGGCCATTACGAAAATCGGCGTATAGAGATCTGTGGGAATACCCATTTTCTCATAGATAATACCGGAGTAAAAATCTACATTAGGATATATTTTCTTATCTTTTAGTATCTCAACAGCATATTTCTCCACTTCCTTAGCCACTTCAAAAAGAGGCGTAGAGCCGTGAGAAGCAAAGTAAAGCTCTGCCAGTTTCTGCAAAATACTCGCGCGCGGATCTTTAACCTTATAAACTCTATGTCCCAGGCCCATTATTTTACTTCCTGAACGTATCATATTCTGAATATAAGGTCTTACATTTTCGACAGATCCTATTGCCCTTAGCATTCTAACAACATGCTCATTTGCCCCGCCGTGAAGAGGCCCGGAAAGCGCGCCGATTGCAGAAGCTATAACGGCGTGAGGTTTTGCCTGTGTTGAAGTTACAACACGTGCTGTAAATGTAGATGCATTCATTGTATGGTCTGCATGGCATATAAGCGAAGCATCCATTATATTTGTCATTTTGTCATCCGGCTCTTTACCCAGAATCATATATAGAAAATTAGCGGAGTGCGAAAGGTCTTTACGAGGGGGCAAAGGTTCAAAACCATGGCGTATTCTATTCCAGGCTGCAATAATTGTCGGTATCTTTGCAAGCAGAATTCCTACCGCTCTTTCGACTTCCTTTTCATCTTCTACATCATCTATTGGATAGTACATACCAAGTATGGCAACACTTGCCTGCAGTACATTCATTGGATGTCCCATATCCGGAAAAGACTTAAGGATGTCAATAAATCGGAATTTAAGTTCCCGATTCTCTTTAAGCTCGTTGTCAAATTCTGTAAGTTCCTCCCGTGTGGGAAGCCTTCCCTTTAAAAGCAGAAAAGAATTCTCCTCGAAGGAGCTCTTTTCCACAAGCTCCTGTATCGGGAATCCTCTGTACTCTAATATCCCCTTTTCACCGTCGATATATGAAACTTCCGATTCCGCAATAGGAACTCCTTCAAGCCCCGGTATAATTTTTTCTTTCTCAGTCACGACTCCTCCTATTTTCAGTCTTACTATATCAGATTTCATACCTTTGTTTCAAACCTTAAACAGCAAATAAATAAAAAAACTGAGCAAAGCAATAAGAATTAAAAGCCCCACCTTAAAAACAGCAGGCGATATAAAGGAATATTTTTTTTTAATAGAAGCTTTTTCCCTGAAGGCTGTCCCCTTAAAATCCTTTGTTAGCGGTGCCCCTTTTAAGTCTTTAAGATTAACACTCATATACCCGCACCTGGGACATCCGTCTGAAAAAAGCTCAGGTTTTCCTTCAAATCCGCAGATCGGGCATTTTACGGCACCGAAAACCCTCCCGCAATACGGGCAAACCTCTGCATTAAATGGGACCTCATTCCTGCAGTGTTCACAGAAAAAACGAGCTTTCAGTTTAGTTACACTCTGCCTCTAACGGCCCTGCAAGTTCTTTTAAAAAGAATAATTTTCCCGGAAGAGAAGGCATATAACTCGAAGGAACCCAGATATCCGGCCCGTAACGCAGGGTAACCCAAAGGCTCAATCCCTGCCATTGCATGCCGCGCCCGAATACACCGTCGCACCCGCCTATTATCCAATCCGCCTTTAGAAATAGCCCGGGTCCTATTGTGTTTGCATAGGCAGGCACCAGTGTAGTTCTACTTTTAAAACTGGTAAGGGCGTTCTGTTCTATGGTTAGAGGATGAAGCTTTGCACCGAGCCGATGGGTCTGTCTTTTCCATTCTTCCTCCGAACTAAATTCCGCAGCAAAGTGCGGTTCCCAGAAGGCTATATGGAATACCCTTCCTATTCCGAAAACAACTGCAAGCTCTGCTCCGCTGTCAATTAACTTCTGTATCTTCTCAGGATATTCCGGGAGGTTGCTCCTCGTTGCAAAATTTCTCTGGTTTTCAGGGACTGTATATTCACCCAATGGCCCGTAAAAAGCATTTTCCATAGCGTACTGAAAAGCCCCATGATTACTAGGGGGAAGCGTATTGCCTTCCGCATCTGCCCATTCGTCCATATTAAAGCCGTATACGTGATCTGCCCCGATTCCCCAGCTTTTAAGGAAAAATACAACCCACCTGTACATACCCATAGGGCCTACAGGGAGAATGATTGCCAGTTTTTTCCCGGCTTCCTTTGTCCGCCTTATAGTCATTGCAATTTCGTGCCCCA
>QNBI01000164.1 GCA_003641675.1 Spirochaetota bacterium
TATTCCTATATGGCTTTAGTTCCTATTATACAGCCTCCGATAATTCGCCTGCTTACAACGAAACAGGAGCGGACAATTGTAATGGCCGATATTCAGCCTGTTTCTAAAAAGGTTAAAGTATTGTTTCCTATACTAACAGTTATTGCAGCTGCACTGCTTGTTCCTGCATCTACGCCTTTAATCGGGATGCTAATGCTGGGGAATCTCTTTAGAGAGTCGGGAGTAACGGAAAGGTTATCAAAGACTGCACAGAATGAGCTTATAAATATTGTAACTATATTTTTAGGAGTTGCTGTGGGTTCAAAAATGTCGGCAGAACATTTTTTAACCGCTAAAACTCTCATGATAATTCTACTCGGATTAATTGCCTTTTCCATAGGAACTGCTTCGGGAGTGCTGTTGGGGAAACTTATGAAAGTGCTTACCCATGGTAAGGTTAACCCTATGATAGGTGCTGCCGGAGTTTCTGCTGTTCCCATGGCCGCGAGGGTTGTACAGAGGGTTGGGCAGGAGGAAAACCCGAGCAATTTTCTTTTAATGAATGCAATGGGTCCGAATGTTGCAGGAGTTATCGGTTCTGCAGTTGCGGCAGGAGTACTCCTCGCTTTGGCGCGTTAGGTTATATTAAAAGTTATATACCCGGAGGTAATAATGCAGAAAATACTTGTAGAAAAAGATTCATATTACGATTCTGTGTTTTTAATGCTTATAAATAAAGAAGTCAAGCAGTTTAAAGGTGTTAAAGATGCAGTTGTTTCCATGGGTACAGAGGTAAATGTTGAGCTATTAAAGGGGATGGGGTTATTTAACAGCGAAATAGAATCGTCTACTCCCAATGACCTTATTATTGCAGTCGAAGCGGAAAAGGAAGATGTTGCGGAAAGCGCAATTAAAGCTGCAAAAGAGTTGTTAAATAAAAAGAAGAGTCAGGCACAGGAGGGAGATGAATACAGGCCTGTAACTCTTGATAAGGCTGTGGAGATGGTTCCGGATGCAAACCTGGTTGTTGTCTCCGTTCCCGGCAATTATGCTGCAAGGGAAGTTAAGAAAGCGCTTAATAAGAATCTACATGTTATGCTATTTTCGGATAATGTTTCTCTGGAAGAGGAAATTGAGCTTAAAGAGCTTGCAGAAGAAAAGGGGCTTTTAATGATGGGACCGGACTGCGGTACGGCAATTATAAACGGTAAGCCTCTCTGCTTTGCAAATGTCATAAGCAAGGGGAATATCGGGATAGTAGCTGCTTCCGGGACGGGACTTCAGGAGGTATCTTGCAGCATTGATAAATTCGGAGGCGGTATTAGCCAAGGAATTGGAACAGGGGGAAGAGACCTTAAGAACAGCAGAGTCGGCGGACGAATGATGCGGATGGGAATAGCTGCACTTAAAAATGATCCTGAAACAAAGGTTATAACCGTTATTTCCAAGCCTCCGGCAGAGGATGTTGCAGAGAAGGTTATTGCAGATTTAAAGAAAACAGGAAAACCATGTGTAATTCATTTTATCGGTTTAACACCGGGTGAAGAATCCGGAAATATTCAATATGCCCGCAATTTGGAGGAAGCTGCAGGCGTGGCTGTTGCTCTTTCAAAAGGAGAAACATACAAACCGCGGATGTTTACAATCCCGGAAGATGAAATTGAGAAACTTGTAAGCCAGGAAACTAAGAATATGAATTCGAAACAAAAATATTTACGCGGTCTTTATACCGGGGGAACGCTGGCAGATGAAGCTATGATTATTTTTGAAAAAGAAATAGGTAATATATACTCTAATAATCAGACAAACCCCGATTTGGTATTGGATGATCCCCATGTGTCAAAGGGCAATACAATAGTAGACCTTGGAGATGATGTGTTTACAGTGGGCAGACCTCATCCGATGATAGATCCATCTACCCGTGAAGAAAGGATTGTTAAGGAGACGGAAGATCCTGAAATGGCTGTAATGCTCCTTGATGTTGTACTGGGTTACGGCTCTCACGAGGATCCCGCAGGGGCTATTTTAAAGAGCCTTGCCGATGCGAAAAAGAAAGCCGAAGAAAGAGGAGGTTATCTATCCATAATAGCATCTGTAACAGGGACAAACGGTGATTTTCAGGGTATGGATGCTCAGAAGAAAAAACTTGAATCCATCGGATGTATTGTTATGCCTTCGAATTATCAGGCGTCGATGCTTGCATTAAAAATAATAAGGGAGGTGGCATAGATATGAATGTGAAACCTATTAATGAACTTTTTAAAAAAGACCTCGTAGTTATCAATATGGGCCTTGAATCTTTTGCAGATAACCTGAAGGACCAGAAGGTTAAGGTGCTTCAGATGAACTGGAAACCACCTGCGGGTGGAAATAAAAAAATTGCCTCCCTGCTTGCTAAATTAGGAAGGTAGAAGGAGTTATACTATGAAAGTGGATATTGAGAAAGCTAATAAAGAGGCTGCCTCGAGAATCCTAAAGGCAAAACCAACAGTTGTTGACATATCGACAGTCGGTGAGGCAGTTCCTGGAATGAAGAAGAATATGATTCTCCATGCAGGGCCTCCTGTGACATGGGACAGAATGTGCGGTCCAATGCGCGGTGCTGTTATAGGAGGACTTTTATACGAAGGGATGGCTAAAAATCAGAAAGAGGCGGAAGAACTTGCTGCATCCGGCGATATTATTTTTGAACCCTGTCATGAGCATAATGCAGTGGGGCCTATGGCGGGTGTTGCAACGTGGAGTATGCCGACGTGGGTATTGGAGAATAAAACCTTCGGTAATAAAGCTTACTGTACTCTAAACGAAGGGCTGGGCAAAGTGCTCCGGTACGGTGCATTTTCTGAAGAGGTTATAGCAAAGTTAAAGTGGATGGAAACAGATCTTGCACCCATATTAAAAAAAGCTCTGGAGAAACATGGCGAACTGGATATGAAGAACCTTATTTCTCAGGCTCTGCAGATGGGTGATGAGGGACACAACAGAAACAGAGCAGGTACATCTCTGCTAATACGTGAACTTGCTCCGTATCTGGTAATGCTGGATGAAGATAGAGAGAAAATAGCAAAAGTTTTTACATTTATGCATACAAACGATCATTTCTTCCTTAATTTAACCATGCCTTCTGCTAAGTGTACTGTAGAACCTGTTGCAGGCATTGAGGGAAGCTCTGTGATATACACTATGGCAAGGAACGGGACGGACTTTGGAATTAGAGTAGCCGGCTTGGGCGGCCGATGGTTTACAGGTCCTGCAACTATGGTGGATGGTTTGTACCTTCCCGGATTTACAGCAGAGGATGCTGCTCCTGATATCGGTGATTCTACTATTACAGAAACTTCCGGAATTGGCGGTTTTGCAATGGCAGCGGCTCCTGCTATTGTAAAATTTGTAGGCGGAACTCCACAGGATGCCGTAAACTTCACAAAGCAGATGTATGAGATTACGGTTACGGAGAATGATACATACCAGATACCATTCCTCGATTTCCGCGGGACTCCAACGGGGATAGACCTGCTTAAAATTGCAGAGACCGGGATTCTTCCCCGTATAAATACGGGAATAGCACATAAGGATCCCGGAATTGGAATGGTTGGTGCAGGGCTCGCGAAACCACCTCAGAAATGTTTCGACGATGCTCTGGAGGCTTTTGCTGAAAAATATGGAGATTAAATAATTAAATTATTTTAGGAGGACTTAGATGAAATTTATCGATTTAACAATTCCTTTAGGAATCGGAACACCGGCATGGCCCACGTATGAACCGCTTCAGGTAAAGTATTTTAAAAGGCTCGCTCCGAATGGAGCTAACGGCCAGTTATTGACACATTCTAACCATCTTGGAACACACTTAGACGGTGAAATACACTTTTATACACCCGGGAAAGATATAGCCAGCCTTGATATGGATTTTCTCGTTCATGAAGGTGTTGTAGTTGACCTTTCCGACTGTACTACAGACTACGATATTTATACATCAAAACAGGTTGAGGAAAGGGTAGAGGTTAGAGAGGGAGATATACTTATTATTCATACGGGTTTTCATCACTATGGATGGGACCAGCCGACGGCAAATGAGATAAGGTATATGGTACAGCACCCGGGCCCGGACAGAGAGTTCGCAGAATGGGCTAAAAGGAAAAAATTAAGATGGATTGGTGTAGATTGCGGAAGCGCCGACCATCCTATGAATACAATTTTAAGAAACTGGATGCCGAGACAGGCAAAGGAAGCGGATGCCTTTTTCAAGAAAAAATTCGGTAAAACTGTGGAAGAGGTATTCACGGATGATAAATATCAGTTAATGCATATAGAGATGTTCGACCATCATATTATTCATGCGGAATGTGTGGGAGGAGATCTCGACCTTCTCTTGAATCAACGTGTTACAATAGGGTGCTTCCCATGGCGATTTGTTGACGGTGAATCGAGTATTTCGAGAATCGTTGCAATGGTGGAGGATGACCGTTACGAAGAACTTATGGAAAAGAAAAAAAAGGCTAAGCTTACAAAATTCGGCGATGTAGCAGGCGCTTTGAATCCGTGGCTCCATGAGGAAGCACGCAAGAAATGAAATTTGTTACTCCGGAGCATCTTCCGTGGCAGGAAATGAAGAAAGGGGTACGGTTTAAAGCTGCATGGGGCAATGATATTATGATAACCATTATGGAAATGGCTCCGGGGGCTCAAATCCCCGAGCATAGCCATCCTCTTGAACAGGTGCACTGTTATTAACGGTGCTGTGCAGGCTACCATTGGCGGTGAAACTCAGACTTTGCGGAGAGGTGAACTGTACTTTGTTAATCATTACGAGAAACACTCTATACGTGCTATTGACCATGGAGCAAAGATCGAAGATGTTTTTTACCCGATTCGTGAAGAATTCCGCCGCCCCGGAGCTGCAAAGGCCAGATACTTTCCTAAGTACTATCCTACAACGTAGAAATGTTAAAAATATTTTCGGACTGTTGTCATTTCCACGGTAATCTGGTTTTCTAATTTACCTGTGTTCAAGTATACTTTCATTTATACTCTAAATCTGTAATAATCTATTTACCGGATGAAAAAAGAATTTCTTAATATTTTCCTGCTTTTATTTTTTCTGACTAATCATATCTATGGAAATAACTATGATTTTGCAAATAGTCTGCAGACAGATTGGCGGTTTGCCCTCGACGGAAGAGTAATTTACAAACCTGCAGTAGATTATGACGGAACGGTATATGCTGTAACAGACAGCAGAAAGCTCTACTCTATAGGCAGGGGCGGGGTATTGCATTGGGAAAAAAAGTTAACGGGAAAAGTTTCCGCACCGCCTCTAATAACTTACGACGGGTCTGTTGTGGTTTCTGTTTCCTCTCTTGCGGGAGGGAGTGTCTGCTGTTTTAAGCCGAACAGTACTGTCCGCTGGGTTTTTAAACTTAACGATAGAGTTACGGGGCATCTGGCTCTGGGCAGTAACGGAAACATCTATATCCCCTCTGGTTCTTTCCTTTATGCTATCGACTACCGGGGAAAACTTATCTTTAGGCACGCCTTTGCAGCTGCTGTTTCTGCCGGTCCCTCTGCAGGAAAGAA
>QNBI01000165.1 GCA_003641675.1 Spirochaetota bacterium
ATGAGGATAATATCCGGCATTCTTTTCTTTTTAATAGAGAAATTCCTGTACTGGGGCAGCTCTACGGCAGATATGTATATATAGTATCTATATAACCTCGCAACTGCTGCATAACGGGCATCAAAGGAGAGATCCTTTTCTTCGCTTTTAAGAACTCTCACATCTTCCGGAAGGTACGTATTAATAGCGTCTTTAAATTTTACCGCTTTAATGGAATCCAAATCCGAAAAAAAATTGGCAACCTGACCTCTGGCATGTACCCCAGAATCCGTCCTTCCTGCTCCTTTAACATGCACAGAATGTCTGTGCATTTCCGAAAGCCCCTCTTCCAGTACGCCCTGAACAGAACGCTGATTCTTCTGCACCTGCCATCCGGAAAAATCTGTCCCGTCATACGCCAAAAGGAGTTTAATATTCCGAAGCCCCATAGTTATTCGGAACTCCCCTCTAGGCTTTTAATTTCCTCACCTATTTTCTCAAATATATCCTTTGCTTTTTCGAGAATCGCAGAAGGTTTTCCTCTGGAAGCTTTTCCTGTTCCGAATATTTTAGAAAGCAGCCTCTTTGAATTTTCAAGAGCTTTAATACGCTTTTCCTTATCTGCTCTGGGACCGTATTTAAACTGCAGCAGCGCAGAAATATAAAGCACCCCTTCGTATCCGTAATTCTTATCCGTATCCGGTCCGAAATTGGTGATTCCGGAAAGACTCTCTTCGCCGTTCTGATCTCTCTCCACTGCAAGAGCATAGAAAAAATATGCTTTCCGGTAGAATAACTTTGCAATATAGTCATAGTGCTCGCCGGGATAGTGAGAGTGCAGGGTGTTTAGAAGCCAGGCACCCCTCAGCGAAGATAATGCCTGTTTAAATGTAGGGTTTGCTGTTGCGGGGAAACTGTCACAACATATTACAGCAAGAAAGTAAGAAACAACTCCCTCTATTAGAGTCCGCGGCTCTTCAAAATTAACCTCTTGAAATAACGTATTAACCGCTTCCAGCCTTTTATCTTTTAAAGGTAAAAGTCTGGTTTTAGTACTATCATCCACACTTAAAAAATCCTGTGGAAAAGCTGCAAAGTAGCATACTGGGCAGACAGTAACGGAATACACAATCGGGTATAATTCACCGTATTTTTGAGTCGGTTCATACATTCTCCGCAGTTCATCGGTTAAATCTCCTGCAACGAGCCGACCCCTTCCGGATAAGAGATCTTCACGGAAAAATTTGGAGCCGCACACAGGACAGACAATAGGATCCTTTGAAAAATATGTTATTCTCTCTGACGCTGTCATAGCTACCTCTCTATAATTACCATTGCAAGTGCATTATCATGTTCATGTGTTAAGGATACAAAAATCCTGGAAGCACCCGAGGCTTTAAAAGCTTTTTCCGCGTTTCCTGAAAGAACCATATAGGGCTTTCCATACGGGTCGTTCATTACTGCGATTTCCTTTAACGCAAACCCTCTAATTCCGCCTCCCAAAGCCTTGCCTAAAGCTTCTTTTGCAGCAAAACGAGCCGCCAAAGATAGCACACCGGCTTCTCCCCTCGGCAGCGCAGCTTTTAACTCCTCGGCATTAAAAAACCGATTAAACAATCCCGGAATTTTCTGCCATCGTCTTAGTCTGTCGACGCTTACTACATCCAGTCCTATACCTAATATCACTCTCTCTTTATCCCTCTCTTCTTAATTTCTTCTATTTTTTTTGCTGCAGATTCCTCTATAAAATTCAGAGCTATTTCTTTGGGTTCATAGGAAAGCACAATAATACCCTCCGGCACCTCTGGCTTTACAGGCAGGTTTTCTCTTCCTGCGGTTTCCACTTTAGAACAGTCCACAATTAACCTGAACTGGCTCTGCCTAAGGGATTCTATTAAGAGCTGAGAACCCTGAATCTGAATAGACCCCTTTGGAAGTGGATTCGCCAGTCTAAGATTCGACTTAAGATCAATACTAATAAGATCTATACCATCTACCGTTTTTAAGAGAACCACTTCGCTTATTGTAGCGTGAAACTGTACACTGTTTTCATCAACAAAATTAATGTACGGATTCTGCCTTTCTAACTGTACCACAGTTGTATAGTCCTCTTTCCTCCCTGATAAATTTATCTCTTTGGTAGCAACTTTTTTTATCTTCTCCACCTGCGACCTCGGGCCTTTTAAAACAACTGTGGGAGGAGTTACAGAGAAATCTCCCAGTTCATAACCATGAGCAGGAAGCCCATGCAGGGTTGGGACAACTTTTACCCTTTTTTCAATAACCCGTTCCATTATAAATTTAATTTCCTGAGGCTCTACCTTAATTTCAAGTGACTCTACTGCTGAAGCAGTACCTTTTTTTGTAATTTTAACAGGTATTTTATAAACCCCCTCACTCTTATGCCTCGTTAAATCCGCATACGCAGTTATGTCTTCCACTAATATTGGGTAGATTTTTTCCCCTTCACCTCTAAGAGTAACGCGCACTGCCTTGGGGTAATCTTGAGACACAGCATACCCTTGCGCAACTTTTACGTGAAGCGGTACGCTAAAATACCTCTCATCCATAGTATTCATTCTATAAAATAGAAAAATAATGATTGCAGCAGCAAGAGAGAGGACCTTGGCAGGCCAGTTGGAAAATAATCTGTAAAAGAAACTCTTATTCTTCAATTTCCAGTTCTTCTTCTTCTCGGTAGTCTAAAAGTATGTGCAAACGGCGCGTAATTTCGTCAGCAGAAAGATCGTAGAGCAGGTTGGCGTCGAATGCAAGAGAAATTGCACCGGTTTCTTCTGATACGACTATAATTATAGCATCTGTTTCTTCCGCCAATCCCAGAGCAGCCCTGTGCCGAGTTCCAAAGGCCCTGCGTATATCAGACTGTTCAGAGAGAGGAAGAAGGCATCCTGCAGCAATAATTTTCCCCTCGCGTATAATAACCGCTCCGTCATGCAGTGCGGCGTTTTCACTAAAAATTGTCAGAAGGAGACTCGATGAAAGGTCCGCATTCAGCATAGTTCCGCTCTCTATTATGCTCTTTAAGCCCACATTCCTTGAAAGCACTATAAGACACCCCCATCTTCTCTCCGCCATTACCTCAATGGAATTCACAATAGATTCGATATTTACCCGCGCCGTTCTCCCGGATAATTTAAGCCATTCGCCCTGTCCTATCTGGGTAAAGATTTTCCGCAATTCAGGCTGAAATATTATTGCAATTCCTATAACAAGACCCGGAACAAGCAGATTAAGAATCCAGAGAAGCGTATTAAGTTTAAGGAAAAAAGCAAGCAAATACACCAGAGCCATAAGTATAGCACCCTTGATAAGCTGTACAGCCCGTGTTCTAACAAGTATTTCATAGCTTCTGTAGATAATAAATGCCAAAATGGAAACATCGAGAAGCGGCCTTATTATTTCTCGGAAAACGAGGGATTTAGAAAGCCAATCCAATTAAAACTCCCCAAACTATAATTCTATACTCCGAATGGAATCTATAATCTTTACCATTTCAACAGTCTGGCCTACATCGTGCACACGTATTATATTTGCTCCATTTAAAATAGCAACCGTATTTGCCACAATAGTGCCTATTAATCTTTTTTCTACCGGTTTATCCAAAATTTGGCCTATAAATGATTTTCGTGAAAGTCCTATTAAAAGGGGCAGATTGAGACTCTTAAAGGACTGCAGTTCCCTTATTATTCTCAAGTTATCCTCGAGCCTCTTTCCGAACCCTATACCCGGATCTATTATTATTTTATCATGCTCAATCCCTGCTCCCATAGCTTTAGAAACCGCAGACTGCAGTTCTCTTAGTATTTCACTTACAGTATTCCTGTAATACGGATGATCCTGCATATCCTTAGGAGTTCCGCGTATATGCATTAATATTATGGGCACTTTTCTGCGGGCAATTAATTTTGCCATTTCCATATTATTCTTAAGCCCGGAAATATCATTTACTATATCCGCACCGGAATCCAGTGCCCTCTCCGCTACATTTTTTTTTCTGGTATCTACCGAAATAATTACCTGCGACTTTTCCCTTATTGCCTGAATGACAGGGATAACTCTTCTAATTTCTTCCTCTTCCGATACTGCATTAGCACCTGGTCTTGAAGATTCACCGCCTATGTCTATTATATCAACACCGGATTTAATCATTTTTTCCGCCTTTGCAACTGCTTTCTGAACCGAAGTAACCCTGCTCTCTTCAAAAAAGGAATCCGGTGTGCTGTTTAATATTCCCATGACATAGATTTTTTCATGAAAATCAAGAACCCTATCGTCCCAGATCATAACCCCGTTATCGCTCTCAATACACTTTTTTAACTCTAAAGCCAGCTCATCGAGACCGAAAGGTTCCTGGCGGAGTTTTAGTATTAAAAGGGAAAAAATATGCTTACTTCCGCTTAAAAGCAGGTCAGTCTTTCTGATTGTATAGGAACGCGCTTCACTGCTCATTGCAGCAACTCCGCCGAGCTGATTCAGGTATTTTTCTATGAGGTTCGCACCCCTGGTATCTACATTTTCCACTTTAATAGAGTAAAAACGAAATTTATCAACAAGGCTGTCATACTCTTTCGGGTCAACTCCTATTACATTAAGCTGCTCATTAATATCATAGATATTTCGCATTTCTATGAACCGCACATTGTAGAGTTCGGATCTATTATACATGTTCCTTCCTAAAAGAGCATAAATTTCTTAATCCAATACTATCAATCTATTATTGTAAGTGTCAATCGATAAGCAGAATCCGGTACAGAGTTTAAATCTTAAAAGTCACCAGCATATAAATACAGATTAAAATATTAAATCTATCATTTTATTTATATATAAAAGCAATAATTCGCGTTTCTTTGAATCTGTAAGGCTGTACGTTTTTTGGCCGGTCCGCTGTCTGCTGCCCGTCTCGGCTGTTGTTGCTGTTCCGGCTGCTCCGGCTGCTCCGCTAGCGGCAGTTGTCCCGCCTGTCCCGGCTATGCCAGCAGGAATACGCGTTAGAGTTTCCTTAATATCCTTTGCCGTTAAGGTTATTTTGCCCGGTTCAAGGATAGTCGTATAAATAATCCTTGAATCGGCAACTCTTGAGAAAGAAATCGTATTATTTTTCTCAAGGTCTCCGGGGTCTATCCATCCGGTAACAGTTATGCTTTCCTGTTTTCCGTCTATGGATACGCTTCGGACTCCCTGTATCTGGGCCTTTCCCCTGTTATCCGTATTTGTTACACGTGTGGCAACCAGGGTCTTTAAGCTGTAGGAATTATTACCCTTTCCGTTTAGAGCATCCCCGCTTTTTATACCGGGCAGAAAAGAAAACAAATTCCCCGTTTCACCTCCGGTAAATTCCAATGTTATATTTTTGGAATCCTGCCGTGAAGAGCTGAACGAAAGTGATGAGTCGGAATCTATTTTGACGAGCACAACATCACCTACCGATACCCCCGGCGAAGAGGTTATGTATCC
>QNBI01000166.1 GCA_003641675.1 Spirochaetota bacterium
AATCTTTTTCCATCTTTTAGTTTTATAACACCCTCTAAAAACTTTCTCTCTACGTTTTTTGTCATTTCCGGAGGCGGCTCTATACTGTTCTTCTCTATTACGGTTACCTCCGATACGGAGTCTATTACAAGGCCGTTTGTAAAACCTTCCATTTCGGTTACAAGCATTCTTGTATGTTCTGTCATTTCTGTTTTTAAGGATTCATTAAACCGTGTTTTAGAATCTATTACAGGAATAACATTCCCTCTTAAATTGCATATTCCAAGTATATATGGAGGGCTTCCCGGAACCTTTGTTATCTTTGGAAGTCGAACTATTTCTCTCACATTCTTGACATAGATACCAAACTCTTCTTTCTCTATACGAAAAATTACAATCTGTCCTGCCATATCATTTTCCATTTTCATCCCTTCCTTAACTTAAGCATTCTGCATTTCATCTGCCTGGCTTGCTATATCTTCAATTGCCTGTGAAATCTGGCTCATTCCTTTCTCCTGTTCTTCTGCAGCCTTGGCAGCTTCCTCTACAGACTTTGCAATTTCTTCTGCGGCAGATGCTATCTGCTCTACCCCCTTACTTGCCTGTTCAAGACCTGTTGTGGTTTCTACAATGTAAGTTTTAATTTCTTCCAAATATTTTATAACTTCTTCTAGTTGTTTATTAATTATTTTAAAATTATTAATACTTTTTTTAGATCTTTCGATTTCCCTAAAAGCTACAACTGCAGCATTTTCAAGATCGTTATCTGCTATAATAATTCTATTCTCAATGTTTCGGACCATGTCCTTTATTTTCTCTGCATTCTCAGAGGATTCGTTCGCAAGATTTCGTATGTCTCCAGAAACCACCGAAAAACCTCTTCCGAATTCGTCAGCTCCTGCCGCTTCTATAAAGCCGTTAACTGCGAGCATATTTGTCTGAATTCCCACCATGGATATCTTTTCCACAATCTTTTCAATATTCCTAACGCTTTCTGACAGTTTCTGCATTTTCTCAGCTGAGTCTTTAGACTGCTTTGCAGATTTTTCAATATTCTTTATCATTAAGTTTATTCCTTCTTCGCTCTTGCCTATTTCCCCTTTCAAATTTTTCGCTTCTGCTAAAGATTCATCGTTAACATTTAGCGTTTTTTCAGCAATTTCTATTGCATTTTTTGCAAGATTACTTTCGTTCTCTGCATTCCTGGATATTTCCTCTGCTGCAGATGAAATTTGGTTTATTGCAGCCATAATCTGTCCTGCAGCTGCAGTTGATTCTTCTATATTTGCAGAGAGTTCTTCGGAAGCCGCTGCAACTTCTTCTGCTGATTTCTGCGTATCTGTCGAGTTCTTTAATTCCTCCGCCATACTGGAAAGATTGTCAGATGCAGTGAGCATTTCATTAAACGCCTTGTTCTGCTCATGTATGGACTTTGTGGTTTCTTCTGCCGAACTGGATATCTGCTCCGTAGCTGTTGCAACCTGCTCTGATGCAGTTAAAAGCTCTGCTGCAGTGTTCTGTGTTGCATCCGCATTCTTAGCCATGTTTGCACTGGCAATAGAAAGTTTATCAGTAACAGAAGCCATATCTGCAAGGTTTTTTAAAAGCTCGTTCGATTTTTCCGCCTCTTCTTCCGCAATACGTGCTGAATCTTCCACCTCATTTACTATTTCGTTAACATAGTTCTGTATCTCTTCTACAACTGTTCTAATATCCAGAGCACTCTTTTCCGATGTCTCTGCAAGGTTTCTAACTTCATCCGCAACAACTGCGAATCCTTTACCGTGATCACCTGCCCTTGCCGCCTCTATTGCTGCATTCAGCGCCAATAGGTTGGTCTGGTCTGCAATGCGTACAACTGTCTGGACAATTCCCCCTATTTCTTCCGCCTGTTTGGCGAGCTCCCTTATAACTTCTGCAGTTTTTTTATTCTGCTCAGCAGAAGTTTTAATACCTTCGATTAGATCTCTGCTATCCATATCGAGCGTTTTAATGAGTTTTGCTCCTCCCTCTACTCTAATTGCCGCTTCTTTTACAAGATCGTTGATATTTACAGATCGTTTATTTATCTGTTCTGCCGCAGCTCTGGATTCTTCCGTTGCACCTGCTGCCTGTTCCGTCGCCGCTGCAATTTGCTGTGAAGATTTGCCTAATTCTTCTGCAGCACCAGCTGCCTGGTTAAGTGATGCCCCCATTTCTTCTATAGCTGCAGCAAGCCTTTCCGCTATGGATTGCTGGCGGGCAAGCGTCCTTGCACGTGCTTTCTCCTGTGCGATTTTTTTTGCCTGTTCCCGTTTTTTAGCTATTTCATCACCCGTTTCATGTTTTGCTGTAATACCCGTATGTCCAACTGGTTTTGCTAGTGTTTTAGCCATTTTTCGTTACCTCCATTAATTAGTTATATTATTTTTAATCCCCTACCCCTTCGTTCCCGAAAATCACCGGTTAATAACCAGTCTTTTCCCGAAATGGATACTTTTTTAATGGTGCCTGTATCAAGATTAACAGCAGAAACGTTCATAATCTCATGTCTATCAATGGAAAACCTTACATCAATATTCGGTTCTCCTGCCTTTGCATGGGCAATATTACTCAATCTAAACTTCCCAAGAGAAACATATTCTCTTTCGTTACCGTTTACACCGCTTTGAAGTACATGGATTATTACTTCTTCCTGGTTATCTTCTGCCGTAGTGAAAAGTTTTACATTTTCGCAGGGGTAGCTTGTACCCTTTGGAATTATTGTTATAAAACTTCCATTGTTATCCTCAATACCAAGATCATGAGACGTAATATCGTAGAATTCAATCTCTTCAAGCTCACCGGAGAGAATCCCTGCAAGTATAGCAGCGCCTTCTGCAACTACTTCGTCGGGATTTATGTCGTGATAAACATTTATTTTGCCCTTTCCATTTAATCGTTTTATTGTACTAACTACAGTTCGCTCTACAGAAGGAATTCTGGTAGAACCTCCAGCAAATATAATAGAGTTCATCCAGGAAGAGTTAAGCTTGAATTGATTAAAAGTCTCTTCTATTAATTTCTCTGTACTCTTTAAGTATTCATTAATAATACTTTCGAATTTATTTCGCGTTATTGTAACATCCAGATGAATTGGGCCTTTCTCTGTTGCAGTAATATATGGAATAAAAATTCTCGTTTCCTCCACACTGGACAGATCTATTTTTGCCTTTTCCGCATGTATTAAAATCTGTTGATAAGCAATTGGATCTTCTTTAAGATTAATTGAGTATTGCTTTTGAAACTCATGTAACACAAAATCACTCAAAGCTTTATCAAAGTTAATACCACCTATAGAAGTGGATCCGCCTGTGGCAAGAACTCTAAAAAGATTCTTTTTATAATCCATAAGGGTAATATCAAGTGTTCCACCTCCAAGATCAAAGATAAGAATATGTTCATCTAATTTTCTGCCTACTCCATATGCAAGAGCTGCTGCTATTGGTTCATTAAGGAGTTTTAGTACATTAAACCCTGCCAGTATTCCTGCTTTTAAGGTGGCTTGTCTCTGGTTATCATTAAAATATGCAGGAACTGTAATTACTGCATTTTTAATTGGAATACCAAGATATTTCTCCGAATATATCTTTATTTTACGTAATATAAGGGCAGATAACTCCACTGGGGTATAGGACCTCTCCCCTATGGGAAACTGAATATCCTGCCCCATGTTTGTCTTAATATTTGTTATTGTTGCTTCACTGTTTACAATTTGTTGATTTTTTGCAAGTTCTCCGATTAAAACGGAATCGTCTTTCTTAAAATTAACTACAGAAGGGGTAATACGATTTCCTCTTTCGTTAATAATGATTTCCGGTTTTCCGTTATTTATATAAGCAGCCAAGGAGTTAGTCGTTCCGAGATCTATACCAATTATAATATTATTCTTTCCCATTCTTAAGTTCTGCTCCTATTATATTTAGATTTTCCTTTGCTGTATCATCCTCCGGATGTATTTTTAATAGTTCATGTAGAGTCTTAAATGCCTTTCTTTTATAGCCCAGGTTATATAGAGTAAGTGCTAAATTATTCATAGCTTTGCCATGCTGCGGTACAAGACAAAGCACAGCTTTAAACAATCCCATTGCCTCTATAAGTTCTTTTTGCTTTAGCTGTTTAATACCATCTTTAAATAACATATCCGCTTTCTGTTTTAATTCTGCCTCCACATAATCTTTTAAGCTATAGCCTAAATCTGTATCTTTCTCATTTTTTTCAAGCTCCGCTTTTTCTTCTAAGAGTACCTTTAGGCTCTTACCTAAAGTATTGTGATTACCCTTTCTCATTGCAAACCTTTTTCTATTTGTTCTGCTAATCTGTAATAATCATATGCGCCATGACTTTTAAGCTGGTATTGAAATACAGGTTGTCCGTAACCGGGGGCCTCTGCCAGGGCAATATTAATTCTTATAGGATGCATAATTATATTTTCTCCAAGATTCTTTTTTATTTCATCAATTATATTTCTTGCAAGACGTGTTCTCTCTTTGTAAAAAGTAGGGATAATCCCTCGCAACCTTAGATTGGGATTGTATAATCTGTTTATTTTATAGATAAGGCGAACCATTTCTGCAAGTCCTTCCATGGCAAGAAAATGCGTCTGCATTGGAATATAAACCTCATTCACTGTGATTAATGTAGAGACTGTTAGAAGGCTAAGGGTCGGCGGAGTATCTAATATAATATAGTCGTATGATCCTATTATACTGCTAATTCGTTCCGATAAAAGCGTCCTTGCCTCTTTAATTTTAGAATAGTTTCTTTCAAATTCCATAAGGCGCTTTGTTGCAGGGATGAGTTTTAAATTACCAAGGAAAGTATTTACTGTACAATCTTCTGGAGATTTATTATCAATAAGAATTGATGACAGGTCTGTATTAATATCTTTTACCGTTATCCCGAATGATAGAGTTGTATGTGCCTGAGGGTCCGTATCGATGACCAAGATTTTAAATCCCTTAAGGGCAAGAGCCGTTGAAACATTCACAGTAGTTGTGGTTTTTCCGCTTCCTCCCTTTCTATTGCTAAAGGAAATTAATCTTGGCATAATTCCATATTTACCTTATTACGGCGAAATTTTAGAAATAATATTTTATTCACTAATTATTAAATTTATTTATAATCTATGAGAATTCAAATTTTTTTATAGAATAATGTGCAATATATTACTATTCTATATTCTATATTGGAGAAATTTCAGTTTGCTGATAACAATGATGAACATGATGAGATTGTAGAAACCTATATTGTTTTAATTGGTTATTTTATAGTTGACAGAATGTCCGTTTTCATCTAATCTTAACTCATCCCAGGATGTTTTTTTTCTTGCTTCATTATATCATAAGAGGGCAATTTAATAATATTTATAAATATCACTTAATGAATGGTATATTATGTTCTGCATCTATTACTTTTATTATGCCATAA
>QNBI01000167.1 GCA_003641675.1 Spirochaetota bacterium
AATTCCTACACACCAATAAAAATATTTTCTTATCTGCGATACGTTAAATAAGGCTGTGATACCACAGCGGAAAGACAGGAATACGCTTCGCTGTAGCTCATGTCCGTAGTATAGAGGAATATATTCTCCTCTGTAACTGAAAGATTATCTTTAAAATGCATAATCGGGTGATTTATAATATTTAGCACGTCATTTTCATTTAACCCTTTAAATAACAGGTAGTTAAAGAAACTTATATCCTTATATTCAATATGCTCTGAGCCTAAACTGTAAATATAGCCGATACTGTCCAGAATTTGCTCGTACGGGCTTTTGGAATAATGAAAAACTCTCTCCACAGGCTTTAATGGATCAAGTATTCCTGTTATACGGCATGCTTTGGCCATTTCTGTAATCATGCTGTGAAAATAACCGGTATTAAGAGTCGAACGGAATATCATTGCTGCAATGTCTGTCTTATAGCTGTTTTTATGAAGGATTGCAGGCACATCGTAGTTTACGATAAAAACATTCCTGTACTTCTTTATACTCTGGCCGTTGATGGTTAACACATCATTTTCCGGAACCCAGATATTAAACAGTTCGTCGTAATTTAACTTAAAAAAATCGAGGGCTTCGAAAGCACCCATTATAAATGCAGAACTAAAACCTATTCCGAAGTGTTCTTCGAATTTCCTTTTCATAAAAGGAGTGAAAACATCTTTCCCCCCTACTGTAAAGTAGAGTTTTACAGAATAGTGTCTTTCGACTATTTTATTCTTAATAATAAAATCACCGGGCAGATTTGCAAGATAAACAATTCGGATATTCTTTTTGTACAGCTCATTTTTTCGTATAACTTTTAAAAGAGTACTCTCTACCATTACACCGTTAGTTTCCGGCCTTAAGTATATAACAATATCCTGAGAACCATCTTCCCAGTACGGCCCGGGATAAGGAATAAGTATATTAGGTTTCCTTATCTCGAAAATATTTTTTTCTGATTTTTTCTCTAACTGTTTTTTATATTTTCCACTTTTCATAATATACTATTTCATCCAGAGGCAATCGGGCCTTCTCTTTTTTTAAGGGATCAACGGGGTATCCCAATGCAAGAAGTTCTACTATTTTAATTTTCGGCGGTATCCCTGCGATTTTCTTTGTTTTTTCCGCATTAAAGGCTCCAATCCAGCAGGTTCCCAGGCCTTCGGCTACTGCTGCCAGGGTTATGTGATCAATTGCAATCGCTGTATCTATCGGATAACAGAGCTGACTGCAGGTCATTATATGATGATCCGTAGCTGCACAGCATATAATAATAACCGGTGCTTGTGCTAAGAAGCTCCGGCCCGAAGCATCTGCTAATTCTTTTCTTCTCCATGAGTCTGTCACAACCACGAATCTCCATTCCTGTCTGTTGCTTGCAGAAGGAGCAAGGCGGGCCGCATTTAATACCCTTATTAATTTATCACTTTCAACCTCTCTGTTTAAATATTTGCGCACACTTTTTCTTAATTCTATTGCTTCATAAACATCCGTTTCAATATTGCCTCCATGGGTATAAGCTATCACTATAGTCTCATTAATTCCGGACACTTTCCAAGGATATTGCAGTTCATCACAGTATCTGCTGGCTGGAGCAAAAAATCGGCAAAGGAGCTGGCAAAAGCGATACATCTAAAACAACAATTCTTTTGATATTCCTTAGAAACATTGTTATCTATAATACATATACAGATAATAATTACAACTAAAAAACTGCATTAACCTTAATTATTAATTATATAATTGACGCTTATTATCATTCTTAACTGATTTTTCAAAATAAATTGACTTTTATTTCGCATAATGATACATTACGCTAAAAGTAATAATTGCAGCACTATAGTATGAGGTCTTAAGATAATGAGGAAAAGAATTGCCCGGGATGTAACAGAGCTTGTAGGGAAAACTCCTCTCGTTTACTTGGACAGATTTGCCGAATCCGCATATGCCAGAATAGCTGCTAAACTTGAATATTTTAATCCTTGCGGAAGTATAAAAGACCGTATAGCTTTAAACATGATTCTGGATGCTGAAAAACGAGGTTTTTTAAAAAAAGGCGCTACCATTATAGAACCGACAAGCGGCAACACAGGTATAGGGCTTGCATTTATCTCTGCAGTAAAGGGGTATCACCTTATAATTACCATGCCGGATACAATGAGCCACGAAAGGCGTAAAATCTTAAAAGCCTACGGGGCAGAGCTTGTAATTACTCCCGGCGATAGCGGTATGAAAGGCTCCATTGAAAAGGCGGAAGAACTTTTAGCAAAATATCCGGATGCATTTATGCCACAGCAATTTAATAATCCTTCCAACCCTGAGGCACATGAAAAAACTACTGCAGTGGAAATATGGGAAGATTCCACAGGCGATGTAGATATCGTTGTTGCGGGAGTCGGAACAGGCGGAACTATCACAGGTATTTCCCGATATCTTAAGAAAAAGAAAGACAGTGTAACCTTTATTGCTGTTGAGCCCGCGGGCTCGCCTGTTCTTTCCGGAGGTAAAGCGGGAAAACATTCCATACAGGGCATTGGTGCAGGATTTATTCCTACTATACTTGAAAAAGACTGTATAGACGAGGTTGTTGCCGTCCGTGACAGAGACGCCTTCCAGACTTCCAGACTCCTGGCTAAAAAAGAAGGGATTTTTGCTGGCATTTCATCGGGGGCTGCAGCATGGGCTGCATACGAAATAGCAAAGCGAAAAGAGAACGAAGGGAAATTAATCGTCGTTATTTTCCCGGACAGTGCTGAAAAATATCTTAGTACGGGGTTATTAGAATGAGATTAACAACAAAAGGAAGATACGGTGTAAGGGCAATTTTCAATCTTGCGTCTTCCTACCAGAACCGGCCGGTCTCCATTAAAAAAATATCCAAAGAGGAGCAAATATCACCGGAATTCCTTGAACAAATCTTTTTTAAATTAAAAAAAGCAGGAATAATACGCTCGCTCAGAGGACCCGGAGGCGGATTTGTGCTTAATAAAAAAGCCTCTGAGATTTCTATTAAAGACATACTGGATGCTGTAGGCGAAAATGTTTTTCCGGTACCGTGCACAGATAGAGATGCCGAAGAGAGGTGCGAGAGAGAAGATATCTGCTCTCTTACAGATGTATGGAAACAATTTGCAGATATTATTATAGAATTCCTCTCCAATCTTACATTACAGGACATTCTGGATAAGAACGGCAAAAAATACTACGATAGTCTAAAAGAAGGGCAGGATTTCACTATTTAGTATTCAGGTATACCAAATACGTTATCTAATTTAAAATAAATTTATACGTTTCGCCTGCAGAAATAAAACGGGCATTCTCAGGAAAGGATTCATTTAAAATACACCCAGCTTTAAGCCCCGTGCAATGGCCGTGGTAAATTTTAAGATTATCAATTTTTTTAAGATACTTAAGCATGGCATTTATACGATTACTGCCCGAAGCCACCAGGTGCATACCCCCGATAACCGCTTTAATCGACTTATCAGCCATTATTTCTCTCGCATAGTCAATAGTATTTACAATTCCGGAATGGCAGCAGCCCAATACTATAAGCATTTCTTCCCCGCTGTTTATTATTAAAGACTGATCATCCGGTATTTTATCCTGATGCGTGCATTCCTTATCTGTAAATATCGTCGGCTCAACTTTTTCATAGTCATTCTTCCTCGGCACCGAACCTGTTAGGAGTAAAGATTCATTAATTCTATAGGGGTCGCTGTTCTTAATAACTTTTTCTTTTAAACCGTTTAACAGTTTTAAGCCGCCTTCCGGAAAGCCTATTTTTCTTATTTTTTCCTCTTTAGCCGCCTTGCTGAAAGAAGCTCTAAAAGCCTTTTCGTGTCCGTATATTAATGCTCTGTTATTGAGCTCTAAAAAACGTTCCACTCCCCCTGTGTGATCGTAATGATTGTGACTCAAGATAAGAGAATCTACCTCGCTTATTTTTTTACCAAGGTATTGTGCATTTTCTGCAAAGGCCCCGCTCTGTCCTGTATCGAAGAGCACATTGCTTTTAACGGTTTTACCATTATCCAGACGGATAAGCATGGAAATCCCGTGCTCACCCTTTAAACCGCCGTGGAACGCTTTGTCTTCTATAAGTATTGTGATAGTAACAGCTAAGCTCATACGGCAAATTGAGACAGAATCTTGTCCAGGGCTTTTGCCGTTTCCGAATCTCGTACAGCCTCTATATACGGTTTACCGGCATCTGAATACTCTACCACTTTTGGGTCAATAGGTATTTTCCCGAGGAAAGGAACATTCATTTCCTTTGCCATCTTTTCTCCGCCGCCGGACTTAAATATTTCCGTTAAAGTACCACAGTGAGGGCATACAAAACCGCTCATATTTTCTACAACTCCAAGCACTTCCAGAGACATTTGTTTACAAAAATTTATAGATTTTCTCACATCTGCCAGTGCTAAATCCTGAGGAGTTGTTACAACAATAACTTTTGTCCCTTTACCCAAAAGCTGGGCTATAGAAAGAGGCTCATCGCCTGTCCCCGGAGGTGAATCTATTACCATATAATCCAGGTTGTCCCAGACTACGTCGTTTATAAACTGTTTTATAACGTTATGTTTCATCGGTCCCCGCCAGATTATTGCATCTTCCACTTCGGTAAAGAACCCAACAGACATCACTTTAAAATTCTTTCTGTATTTGGTAGGAACTATTGCCTTTTCCTGACCGTATACCTTCTCACCGAGCATTCCTAAAATCCTTGGTATACTAGGCCCATGCATATCAATATCGAGAAGTCCGACTTCTTTATCCTTTAAGGCGAGCGAAAGTGCCAAATTTGCAGCAAAGGTACTCTTTCCCACACCTCCTTTACCGGACATAACAAGTATCTTTTCCTTTATATTATCTCCGCCGTGATTTTCCGTATCGATCTTAACACTTTTAAATGCATCGCTCATATTGAATGTGCTCCTTATGTATTAATTAAAATTACTAAAAATATTTATCTCTCCACCATAGGAAATAGCCCCAGGAATTTTTCGTATTATACTTACCGTTTTCCTCTTTCGGCAGCACATCAGCTTCTCCCTCGGCCGGCTTCCATATGCTTCCGAAAACAAGAAATTCGTAAGCTGCCTTGATATTTTCAAAGCGCTTTCTTGCCCCCGGCGTGTTTCCCTTCCTATCAGGATGATATTTCATAGCCAATTTCCAGTACGCTTTTTTTAACTCATCCTTCCCGGCACCTTCATCGACTCCTAAAATTATCCGGGCACGTTTTTCTAGTTTCTTCTGTCTTTCTGTTTCGTCCTGGAAATTGGCCTTAAACATAAATATCTATTAACTCGCTCTTGTCATTATCGTACCACACTTAGGACATTTAATTGCATTACACGGCGTTCCCTGAGCATGAGACATTTTATAACC
>QNBI01000168.1 GCA_003641675.1 Spirochaetota bacterium
GTTTTTCCTTCGGTTGGGTACAGCTCTCCGGCGGAATTGCACTAATACCCGCTATGGTCGGAGCATTCGGTTTTGCGGAAATAATAATGGTAATGAAATATCCTGTAATCGAAGTCGTAAAAACAAAGATAGATAGGGTAATCCCAAAGATTAAGGATGTAGCAAAGTACTGGAAAACTATTATACGCTCCGGTCTAATCGGAACTTTTATCGGTGCAGTACCGGGTGTGGGCGAAGATATATCTGCATGGGTATCCTACGATGTTGCAAGACGTTCCAGTAAAGAGAAAGAAGAATTCGGGAAGGGCTCTTTCGAAGGCTTAATTGCAGCCGAGACAGGAAACAATGCCTGTGTTGCAGGGGCCATGATTCCTGTTCTGTCTCTCGCCATACCGGGCTCGGCACCGGCTGCTGTACTGCTTGCAGCTATGTTAATTCACGGAGTAAGGCCCGGGCCCTTAATTATGATAGAATCCCCGAGTTTTGATTATGAAGTAGTTGCAAAGGTATTTTTTGCAACCTTCGCCATGTTTATTCTCGGGCTTTCCATGGTTAAAGCTCTTGTTAAAGTGCTTCTTGTACCGCGGCAGAGGTTAATGCCCATTGTATTTGTTCTGTGTGTTGTGGGGTCCTTTGCAATACAGGGAAGGCTCTTTGATGTTGGCGTAATGGTTGTTTTCGGTATTATCGGCTATTATATGAAGGTTATGGATTATCCGATTGCCCCTCTTGTTCTGGGACTTATTCTGGGGAAAATTCTTGATCCGAACCTTCGGAGAGCCCTTGTGCTTTCGAACGGAAATCTTCTGCCTTTTTTTACACGTCCGATCTCTGCTGTTATTTTTGCGATTACCTTTCTTACAATAATAAGCAAAATGAAATGGTTTAAAAGTCTGCTTTCACTTGTATTCGGCAAACTCAAGAGAAAAAAAGTATGAATAAAATACGCGCGGGTTTTATAGGCGCGGGATTCGCCGCGAACTTTCATTACGAAGCCCTGGAGAATTCCGGGATATCCTTTGCGGAACCGGTCGGTGTATATTCAAAAAGGAGAGAAAGCAGAGAAAAATTTGCTAAAGTTAGAGATCTCAAAGCTTTTAATTCAGTGGAATCGCTTCTCGAAAGTGTAGATGTTGTTCATATATGTGTTCCTCCTGCTCTTCATGAACCTATGACTGTGAAAGCTCTTGAGCATGGCGTAAATGTAATAGTGGAAAAGCCTTTTACCGGATATTTCGGTCCGCCGGCGGCACAGCAGGAATGGCGCCCGGAAGATTCTCCGGGAGGTTCCGCCGGAGAGAAAGGCAGCTTAAGTTTTACAGGCAGTACATTTCCGAAAGAAGCCATGCTGAAAGGTGCACTGGAGAGTGCCGGAAAAATGCTTAATGCAGAAAAAAAGAGCAAGGCGGCGATATATTATGCGGAAAACTGGGTTTTTTCTCCCGTTATTAAGAAGGAAACGGAAATACTAAGGAAAACAGCTGCTCAAATACTGTGGATAATGGCAGAAGAGTCTCACTCTGGTTCTCACTCACAGACATACGGGATATGGCGTTATTCCGGCGGCGGCTCTATAATGGGTAAGGGCACTCATCCGTTAACAGCTGCCCTGTATTTAAAACGAATAGAGGGTGCGGCACGGAGCGGAAAAGCTATAAGGCCTTTAAGTGTTAGTGCCCGTACACATGAAATTACAAGGCTTCCGGGATATATAGACAGGGGTTATTTAAGAACGGATTACAGAGATGTTGAAGATTACGGGTTCATGCATATAACCTTCGAAGATGGGACGGTTGCTGACATTTTTTCAACAGAAATTGTAATGGGCGGAGTGCATAACTGGTTGGAAGTATTTGCAAATAATCACAGGACACGCTGTAATATTAATCCTATAGATGCAGTGGAGACATTTAACCCTAAGGATGAGCAGTTTAAGGATATCTATGTTGTGGAAAAGATTGGGACGAAACAGGGATGGAATAAACCGGCACCGGATGAAAACTGGATGAACGGGTATGTTCAGGAAATGCATGAGTTTTATACGTGTATGAGAGAAGGGAGAAAATCCTTTTCATCCTCGGAGCTCGGTTACGATACAGTAAATGTAATTTATTCCGCCTATCTTTCCTCTGAAAGGAACGGAAGAGAAGTAAAGATTTAACACATGCATTTTAGAAAGCGCTGCCTGCAGAGGGCATTCTGGTCTGTATTAATTCTTAAGTTTTCTTAAATAGTATGTGTTTCCATTATAGGTAAGTTCTAATATTACCTTTTCTTTAAGAAGCTTCTCAACTATATCCCAGCTGCTCCCGTTTTTTTTAAGTAATTCCTGTACGGCGTCTGTACGCATTGGATGCACGGAAGTAATACTTAATAAATCCTCTTCGGTGTTTCCGCTTGCGGAAAACTCGTTTCCTTCGTAGCCTATTAAAAGCTCAGTTTTTTTTAGATTTTCGCTGAAAATATTAAATGCCATGTTAATAGCATGTTCCTCCGGTGCTTCAACAAAAGCTTTTGCCGGAGGCCGGGTCGGAACAGATATATATGAAACATCAAAATTAATGGATCTTAAAAATCGGGCTGTTTTTCTAAGCTCATCTTCGCTGTCATTTAAGTTGCGTACAAGCATTGTTTCCGAAACAAGTTTACCGGTAAAGGATTTCTTTAAATCACCTATTCCTGTTAGAATATCGGATAATTTAAGCGATCGTACCGGATGGTCTATTCTTCTCCAGACTTTTTCGGATACTGTATCAACCTTGCAGGAAACCCAATCGGCACCTTTTAACGCTTCCCTTACATCCTCTCTGTAAATAAGCGATGAATTTGTGATTACCGCTATTTTTATTCCAAGGGATTTAAGCTCATCTATTAGGAACTTAAGAGAAATATCCAGAGTTGGCTCCCCGTCGGGAACAAAGGTGAGGTAATCTATTTTTTCGCCCTTTGATAAAATTTCATGAATCTTCTCTTTAACGGTACGGATTATTTCTTGCGGATCGTAAAACTGTTCTCTTTTGGCCTGCATTTTTATTGCATCACCGAGCTGGCAGTAGACACAGGAATAGCTGCACACCTTGGGAGGTATATTATTTATGCCGATACTTCTCCCCAACCTCCTTGAGGGTACCGGGCCGAATGCTATCATACTATTCGCTCCTTAAAGAAAAGATACGCTTAGAATGCAAGTTTTTCAAATACTATTTAAACTATTTTTTTACAACTTTTGGATTTATTCTTTCGGAAAGTGTATCGCCTATAATATTAAATGAAAGTACGGTCATGGCAAGAGCCAGACCGGGATAAACAGACATCCAGGGAGCCTGAACAAGATAATTTCTTGCATCTTTAAGCATGAGTCCCCAGCTCGGAGTAGGAGGCTGTGTTCCCAAACCTAAAAATGAAAGTGATGCCTCTATAACTACGGAAAGTGCAAATGTAATAGATGCCTGGACAACAACTTTACCCATAAGATTGGGCATTATATGAAGAAATACAATTTTGGTTACAGGACTTCCCAATGCCCTTGACGCCTCTACAAAGTCCTCTGTCTTTATGGAGAGTGCTTCTGCACGTACCAGCCTTGCAAATACGGGGCTAAAAATTACTCCTATTGCCATCATAACCTGGAGCAGACCATAGCCCAAAAATGATACTACTGTAATGGCTAAAAGTACGGTTGGAAAGGAGAGTATACTGTCCATTATAAGCATAAGCGTGTTGTCTATGATACCTCTTGAAAGAGCCGCTATAATGCCCACAGTCATGCCAATTGCCACTGCAATAGAAACTGAAACTATGCCTACTAAAAGGGCGGATCTAGAACCGAATACTATCCTGCTGAAATTATCTCTGCCGAAATTATCGGTTCCGAGTATATACTTGTGTCCCGGTGGAGCAAATCTGTCGTTTAAATGCTGATCTGTCGGGTTGTAAGGTGAAATGTAGGGAGCTGCAAGAGCAGCAGCTCCCAGAATTACAAGATAAATTATTGCAGCTAACATGAGTTTGCTGCTTATGGATGTTTTTTTCATAGCTTTACTTCTCTACCTTGCTTTTTAAAACCACTGTCTACTTGCTCTTGAATTCGGTCCATCGGAAGTCCAGAGTATCGAGTTTCGGTGTTACCCTGAAGCCTGCAACATCTTTCCTGATTGCATTGTACACATAGGGTGAGCCGAGGAACATGAACGGGACTTCTTTTGCCATTATTCCAAGGGCTTTGTCGTATAGTTTTTTTCTTGCTTCGAAACCGGAAGTTACTCTTGCCTTGTTTATAAGGTCTAGGCATTCCGGGTTGTCCCATTTTACGTAACGTTTTAAGCCGCCGTATCCGGAAAGAGTGCCGTTAGGATCGAGTTTACCGGTATGTCCTATTACTGTAAGGTCGAATTTACTCTGCCTGTAAACGTCGCCTATCCATGTTGACCAGTCAACGAGTTTAATTTTAACGTTTAGGCCAACTTTGGTAAGCATTTCTTGATACATTTCTCCAGCTTTTACATGAGCTTCATAGTTCTGCGGAAGAACGAGCTGGAATACTGCATCCTTTGGTACGCCGGCTTCTTTTATTAATTCCTTTGCCTTTTCGGGGTTGTAGGGGTAGATGTAAGTAAAATCTTTGTAGTACGCATTCGAGTAGTCAAGGAATGTGGCAATAGGTTTTCCTCCGCCGTATGCAATATCAAGTACTTTCTGTTTATCTATGGCATAAGTTATTGCCTGGCGTACCCTTAGGTCTTTGAGATACGGTCTGCTGCAGTTAATAGGCATTACGAGTATTAAAGCGGAGAGGCTTTTCTCTATACGTACATCCGGGCTTGACTCCAGTATCGGAAGGTCCTCTTTATCCACCCTGAAGGCGATATCAATCTGGCCGGAGAGTATTCCCTGGATAGCTACCGATCTTTCAGGGATTATATCTATTTCTACGGTTTTCATTTTCGGAAGCCCTTTCATCCAGTAGTTCGGATTTTTCTCTAAGACTATCTTATTGTCACGTACCCATTCTTTAAGCGAGTAAGGGCCGGTACCTACTGGTTCCGATGCAAAATCGTGCCCGGAGTCTATAAGGCTTTTAGGAAGAATAGCACCCCATCCTGAAGCAAGGGATGCCAGAAATGGCGAAGAAGGCTCTTTTAGTTTAAAAACAACAGTGTAGTCATCCGGGGTATCAATTTTTTCGATCGCCCCGAAGATCTTTGCATGAGGCGAAGCAGTTGCTTTGTCCAGTATCCTTTCGAAAGTTGCCTTTACATCATTCGAGGTGAGTTTATCTCCATTCTGGAAAACGACCCCCTTGCGAAGGTTGAAAGTCCATGTGAGAGCATCGGGCGATACCGACCATTTCTCTGCAAGTGCGGGAATAATTTTACCCTTCTGGTCCGGTTCGGCAAGTGTATCGTAAATACTCTTA
>QNBI01000169.1 GCA_003641675.1 Spirochaetota bacterium
GCCCGCAATAATTCGTACATAAAGATCAATGCCGTGCTCTTTCCATTCCCTTTCAAGAGCCTCACCCGGTGTTGCAGATACTACAATGACATCCGCGCTTCCATTAAGTTTTTTAAGACTCTCCTTAACACCAGGGAATGGCGGAACTCCCTTAACCATATCCGCTATTGTTGCATTAACGGCTTCCGACCATTCAAGAGCCTGTGTGAGCACGGGGTTGTGTGTTTTTTCAACCTCGCGCTTCAAGGCGGGATTTCCCAGTGCTGTCTCCCTTGCAACCCAGTCACGCAGAGGTTTAGCTTCGGGTATGTTTACAATGGAACGCTGAACCTCCGGCCTCTCTTTAAGCAAATCGAAAACTTTAAGAAGTGCCGGAAACCTGTTAACGCCCCTCCACTTTGAGTAGAGGTTTACAAATTCTGCAGCTTCGCGTGCATATTTTGAAATGGGTTGAAAATGCCAGTATTTAACAATGTTCGGAATAAAACACTCTTTGTGTTTTAATTCCATAGTCGGGAAGGCGCATCCGTCAGAATCTATCCCGACAAAAAACTCTTTTTCCGGTTTTAAGTCCTCTAAAGCCTTTTTTGTATACATGTTTCCTCCATATTAATTCTATATTAAATATTCTGGACAAGGTATCCGCCGTCAACAGGAATCGTTATTCCCGTCACAAACCCGGATGCATTGTTGCTTGCAAGAAACAATGTAGCTCCCGCAAGTTCGGAGGTGTCTCCGAATCGTCCGTAGGGTGTATGTGCAATAACATCTTTTCCTCTGGGTGTAAGTTCTCCCGTTTCCTCATCTATAAGTAATGCTCTGTTCTGCTTGCCTATGAAAAATCCTGGGGCCAGTGCATTAACTCGGATACCGTGAGGTGCAAACTCTTTTGCCGCTCCCATGGTTAAATTTTTGACAGCCGCCTTTGCTGCATCGTATGCCCATACTCCGGAAAGAGGGATATAGGATGCCATAGATGCCATGTTTATAATGGAGCCTTTAATATTATTCTTAATCCAGTACTCTGTAACAACCTGTGTGGGCACCATTAGTCCTGCTATAAGGTTAAGCTTAAGTACGAATTCGAACTGTTTCATATCCGTTTCGTTAAAGGTGGATTTACCCCTGTTTCCTCCTGCCGCATTTATTAGCACATCTATTTTACCGAATTTATTTTCCGTTGCGGCAATTGCCTTTTTTACCGAGCTTCGGTCGGTTGTATCCGCAACAACGCCCAATATTTTATCCTTAAAACCTACACTGCTGTTTAGCTTGCTCACGGCATTATCCACTGCGTCCTGGGCGATATCCCACAAGGATAAATTTGCACCGCTCTTCAACAGGGCTTCCGACATAGCACCGGCAATTGCACCGCCTCCGCCTGTTATAGCGACGGTTTTTCCATTTAATCCAAACATTTCTTCTATATAACTCATATTTTACTCCATTCCGTATGGAAGATGCCTTCCTTATCCACACGTTTATATGTATGTGCACCAAAGTAGTCTCTTTGTGCCTGTATCATGTTTGCAGAGAGCCTCCCGTTTCTGTAAGAATCAAAGTATATTAAAGCAGAAGAAAACCCAGGTATAGGCACTCCGAGCTCGGTAGCAGTTACAACTACATTCCTCCAGTCATCCTGGGAGTTTGCTACTATATCTCTAAAATATTTGTCCATTAAAAGGTTAGGCAGGTTGGGGTTGCGCTTGTATGCATCGTTAATTTTACTTAAAAATTTTGCCCTTATAATGCACCCGCCGCGCCAAATCATGGAAATTGCACCGAAATCGAGTTTCCAGTTAAACTCTTCCGCTGCGGCTTTCATTAGAGAAAATCCTTGAGCATATGAGCATATCTTGGATGCATACAGAGCCTTTCTTATTGCCTCGATAAATTTATTTTTATCGCCTGTAAACTTTTTATCCGGCCCCTTTAAAACTTTTTCCGCCTCCACCCTTTCCTCTTTTACTGCGGAGATACAACGTGCAAATACCGCTTCCGCTATTGTTGGCGCGGCTATGCCTAAATCCAGTGCAGACTGCCCGGTCCATTTGCCCGTCCCTTTCTGGCCTGCTTTATCAAGTATTACTTCAACCAGGGGATGCCCTGTTTCCTGATCCTTTTTGGAAAGAATATCGGCAGTGATTTCTATTAAATAGGAGTCCAGTTCACCTCTGTTCCAATCTGCAAAAGTTTCGTGCATTTCCTCGTGAGTCATATTAAGGACATTTTTCATTAAAAAATATGCCTCACTTATAAGCTGCATGTCTCCGTACTCTATGCCGTTATGAACCATTTTTACATAGTGACCAGCTCCGTCCGTACCTATATAGGTACAGCACGGTTCCCCGTCCACTTTTGCAGATATATCCCTTAAGATACCTCCTACGATATCGTAGGCCTTTTTATGTCCACCCGGCATTAAACTGGGGCCGAGACGTGCTCCTTCTTCACCGCCGGAAACGCCTGCACCTAAATACAGAAGCCCTTTTTCTTCCGCTTCTTTTGCACGTCGTATTGTGTCTTTAAAGAAAGAGTTTCCTCCGTCGAGAATAATATCTCCCGGTTCAAGAAGGGGGGTCAGCTGTGCAATAGTTGCATCAACAGGAGCTCCTGCCTTTACCATAATAAGTATTTTTCTAGGGCGTTCCAGGCTCTCTGTAAAATCTTTTAAAGAGTATGCAGGGATAATCTTTTTATCCGACGCCTTCTTTTCTGCAAAATCCTTTGTTTTGGATGTGGTCCTGTTAAAAACTGCAACCGTATAGCCCTTGCTCTCTATATTGAGTGCAAGATTCTGGCCCATAACCGCCATTCCTATAATACCAATATCCGCTTTCATAAAAATATCCTCCTGATTTTTAAATATCATAAAAGACCTCTATATACCCCAAAAACCTTCTATACACCTTCTAAAGACCTCTATATAAAATGCTTCTTAAAACGCATAAAATCGGGCAGTCCGTCTTTAATTAAAGGTTTTACTTCACCTTCGATTAGAGGACGGGCATAGCTGAAAAAGCCATCTGTAACAAAGAAACCGTCTTTGCTTATCCATTCCTTTGGAAAGTATTTCTCCCCGTTTGCAACCGAAGAAAGGTTGGCAAGCCCTGTGGTGCATTTATAAGGTCTGTCCGATTCCCTTACAAGGGTAACCATCTTTCCTGTTACTCCGTTAAGGGCATGGAGAACCGCTTTCTGCCCTGCAATGTATGCTTCGTCGGAATCCGTTTTAGATGCAAAGTGAATGCCGTTTCGCTGGATGGTCGAAGGAATTGCGAAACGGGCCTTAACCTTTACATCCCTCTCTATAAGCTCCTTAATATAATTTGCCGCACCTCCAAGCTGCGTATGCCCGAAGGCATCCTTTGCAAACTCGCCCTTCTGTTCAGCTATATAGCTGCCGTCAGGGTTTTTTGTTCCTTCGGAAACAACGACAACACACCGGTGAATTTTGTCTAAGTAGTATTTAACCTTTTCCTTGAATTTAGAAGCATCAAAGGGAACTTCCGGAAGAAGTATAATATGGGGGGCATCCTGTTCCTCTCTCCGTGCAAGAGCCGTGCCTGCGGCTATCCAGCCTGCATTACGCCCCATAGCTTCTATAACATTTACCGTATCGGTGGTATAGAGTGCTTCGGTATCTCTTCCTGCCTCCATAACCATTGTTGCAAGGTATTTAATAACACTTCCGTATCCCGGGGTATGATCTGTTAAGGCAAGGTCGTTGTCTATTGTTTTTGGGACGCCGACCGCTCTGAACTCAAAACCCCTCTCCTCCGCAAGCTTATTTACTCTGTCTGCCGTATCCATGGAGTCATTACCGCCGATATAGAAAAAGTAGCGTATGTTGTGTTTCTGAAAAACGGAGAGGATCTTCTCAAAATCCTCCTCTTTTCTTACCTTGTACCTGCAGGAACCTAAAGCAGCTGCAGGAGTAGTTCGTAGCCTTGCTATGGTGTCCGGATTTTCGCGGCGAAGATCGAATATTTCCTCATTTAATACTCCTAAAATACCATTGTAAGCAGCATATACACCTTCTATTTCCGGATGTTTCATGGCTTCTTCTATAACCCCGCAGGCGCTTGAATTAATAACTGCCGTGGGGCCTCCGCTCTGCGCTACTATACAGTTGCCTTTCATACTAGTTTTCCTCCTTTTGTCGTGCAAAGATAATCTCCATACCAAGTTTATATAATGAATCCTTATCAGGAAATACGGAATCTGTTATTAGTATATCTATATTATCTGCCCGTGCGAATATCGAAAAAGCATTTACCCCGTATTTGTAGTGATCTGTAAGAAGCACTTTTCTCTGCGAAGCCTTGATTACAGCTTTTTTAACCTGAGCTTCTAATATATTCTGGGCAGTAAAATACCCGTCTTTGGAAAACCCTGTTGTTCCCAAAAAACATGTCTCGATTTGGAAGTTGGCTATTGCTTCTATTGCAGCAGGGCCGATGAATGAACGGGCATCTTTTCGAAAGCTCCCTCCGGTAGAGAGCAGTGATACAGTTGTTGAATCGGAAAGCGATATAATAACATCGAGCGAATTTGTAAGAACACGAATATCAAGGTCTTTAATTTTCTGTGAAAGAAAATACGATGTGCTGCCTGCATCGAGGTATATTGTATCTCCCTCATGGATTAGTTCCGCCGCAGTATCGGCGATTGCCGTTTTTTCTGGGATGTGCTCATCCAGGCGAATGCTTATGTCGCGCAGAAGGTCTTTATCCTCTGCAAGAACTGCACCTCCGTGCACCCTTACTATTTTTCCCTTTTCCTCAAGGAAGGTTAAGTCTTTTCTAACGGTAACTTCGGAAACTTTGAGTCTTTCGGTTAATTCCTGTACTGTTATTTTTTTTCTAACTGTGAGTATTTTTAAAATTTCATCGAGGCGTTCCTGAAAACTCATTGTGCTTTCGAATCCTTACCTTTTACGAATAATAATGAAACTAAGATGTTAAGTCAAGTAATCATGGGTAATCTGTTGTTAAATATGCAGAAGCATGTTATAAGTAGTAAGAGATGAATAATAGTACGGATTTTCGCAAAAGTCTTGGCCTTCTAGAAGTCTTTGCAATTGCCTCAGGTGCAATGATAAGCTCCGGTATTTTTGTTCTGCCTTCTGTGGTTTTCTCAATAGCAGGCCCGGGAATAATTCTCTCTTATTTTTTGGCAGGGCTAATGGTAATCCCGGGTTTACTGTCAAAAGCAGAACTTGCAACGGCTATGCCGAAATCAGGAGGAACATACTTCTTTGCAGAGAGAAGTCTGGGGCCTGCAGTAGGTACCTTTGTGGGGCTTGCAAACTGGTTTTCTATAAGCCTGAAAAGCGCGTTTGCCCTTATTGGTATCGGGGTTTTCCTTAAACTTATCTACCC
>QNBI01000170.1 GCA_003641675.1 Spirochaetota bacterium
GTCTATCTTCGGTTTTTCACCGTAGTAATCGGGATTTGCTTCCAGTACAACTTCTTCATCCCTCTTAAAGGATACTACCTTGTACGGGCCTAAACCCACAAGTTTACCGCCATTAAGTTCTTCGGGGTTCTGGATAATTTTATCCGCAGGATACACATTTGGATTTTCCGGAAAGTAAGGAACCGTTGCAACTAATGACGGAAAATATGCGACGGGCCCTGTAAGGTTAAACCTTACCGTATAATCATCGATAACATCTACCGACTTCACAAAATCCGTAACGAGCCATGAAGGATCACCCTTTAATCTCATTACACGGTCTATCGTCCACTTTACAGCTTTTGCATTAAAAGGTGTTCCGTCTGTAAACTTTACATCCTTTCTAAGCTTAAAGGTGAACTGGTCACTTGCTGCATTTGCCTTATAACTCACTGCAAGTCCCGGCACAAGATTAGTTTTCCCGGGAGGATAACTTAAAAGTCCCTGATATATATTCTGAAAGATTTCCCAGGTGTGGAAATCGTACGCACTGGCCGGGTCTAAGTCTGTTACCTTTTCTGTTGTCCCGTATACCAGTGTCTTTACTTCCGGTTTCTTTTTAACACAACCGCTTAAGAACAAAGACATCACTACAAGCATTAAAAATGCTACTTTGAAGAAATACTTCATCTCTTCCTCCTTACATTATAATAGTTTTTAACGTTTAACGATAATGGAAAGAGATAACTCTGTCAATACAGCAAAGATTTTTCAGAGTTTTTCCAGAAGGCCTGTGCGTCTGTTAAACTCCTCTATATATTCATCCCACTCCGAAACCTGAGAAAAAGTTTCATCCCAGAATTCCGGTTTCCACAGCTCGTTCAATTCCTCTATGGTTTTTCCCTGCTGCTCTATCCAGGTGAAATATTTAAAGTTATGTATGGATTTCCTGTCGTAATAGTTGAGTTCTTTCATATAGTCTGTTTTCACATCCAGAAAATCTCTTCTGTAATGGACATCCGCCTCTTGTTCCGTGTAATCTCCTTGCATCTCTCTCTGTTCGACAATCCTGGACCTGTATAAGTCTGCAGAATCTGTAAGTACTGTAAATACCACATCATTTTCATCGTATTCAAAGTACTTTGACACTTTAATTGCAGCAAGAAGATTTGCAATACTGGATATACCTAAAAGTTCAAGGCTATCTACAAAATCTTTATTAAACTTTTGATTAACAAGGTAGAATTTACCCTTATCTTCATTAAAGAGGCGAAGGAGATTCATACACTGCTGGTCGTGAATATCAACAACCATGTCCGTATTTCTTGCATCGTGAATCCACGGTATGTGTTTATCTCCAATTCCCTCTATCTGATGCGCTCCGAAACCGTTTAAAAGTATTGTCGGACATTCAAGGCTCTCCGATGCCACAACTTTTATAGCAGGTTTTATTTTTTTAAGGTAGTCGCCTGCCGCTATTGTCCCGGCAGACCCTGTTGCTGAAACGAAGGCAGCCATCCTGCTTTTGCTGTCCTTTAACTTATTGTAAACCTCTTCAACTGCGCTTCCTGTATTGTAATAGTGCCATATGGAGTTGCCGAATTCATCAAACTGATTAAAAATTACGTGGTCCGGTTTTGTATTTCTTATCTCCCAGCATTTATCGTATATCTCCTTTACATTGGACTCCGAACCGGGAGTTGCTATAACTTCGGCGCCAATGGATTTTAACCAGTCGAACCGCTCCCTGCTCATCTCCTCCGGAAGAATCGCCACTGCTGTACATGCTAAAAGGGCACAGTCAAAAGCGCCGCCCCTGCAGTAATTACCCGTAGAAGGCCATACAGCTTTCTGCATAGTTGGGTCAAATTCCCCCGATACAAGCCTCGGCACAAGACACCCGAAAGCAGCCCCAACCTTATGTGCTCCTGTGGGGAAATACTTTCCCACTAACCCTATTATACGGTTCTTGACTCCTGTGAATTTTTTTGGAAACTCAATATAGTTTACATCGCCGAACAGTCCTGTCTTAATATCGTTTTTCCAGGTAATTCTAAAGAGGTTTAACGGGTTAACATCCCAAAGTCCCACTTTTTTTAATTTTTCTTTTATTTTCTCCGGCACTAGTTCCGGATTTCTCTGCTGCTTAAAGGTGGGAATAATAATATTCCTCTCTCTTGCACGCTTTACCGCTTTTTCAAGTACATCCTCATTTACATGATCTATTATCTTTTTCACTCGTATTAACCTCCTAATCTATACTATATATACACGAGGGACACGCTTGGTTATAAGCAGAGTCACCTCGTATGGTATGGTCTCTGTCATGCGCGCTATATCATCTGCATCCAGGGGATTCTCCGCTTTACCGCTCCCTTTCCTTCCGAAAAGTATGGCATCGTCATATAGTTTAACATCGGATCTCGGGCCTAAGTCCGCCATACATTGGTCCATGCATATGCGGCCCACAATAGGATACAATTTTCCCCGTATTAGAACCTTACCCCGGTTGGATAGAAGCCTATTATAACCATCACCATAGCCTGCTGCAAGGGTTGTTATGACTGTTTCCCTCTTTGTTTTATATATCATACCGTAGGAAATGGGTGTACCGGCTTTTACCCTCTTTAAAAATACAACCTTTGTCTTAAACTCCATAACAGGCTTAACAGGGACTTTCTTCTTTACAGAGTCTGCAATTCCATCCGGATAATAGCCATAGACCAATAGTCCGGGCCTTACCATATCCATATGCGATTCCGGAACAGTGAGCAAAGCATCGGAATTAGCCGCATGCAAAACCCCTGGGAGTATTCCCTTATCCCTGACTTTACCCACCCAGTAGTTAAATATCTTTATCTGTTTCTTTGTAAAATAAGCGTCTGTACTGCCGGATGCAGGAAAATGTGTACATATCCCTCCGAGTCTAAGATTCTTATTCTTGCTTACCTCCTCTGCAAGAGGAGGCAGATTTTCGGGGCTGCAGCCTATTCTGCCCATTCCCGTATCCACCTTTAAGTGCAGAACAGAAACCGTATTCTGCCTTCGTGCTTCACTGGAAAAAAGAATTATTAGCTTTTCATCTCCGACAAAGCACTCTATCCCTTC
This sequence comes from Spirochaetota bacterium, assembly GCA_003641675.1. Taxonomy (GTDB): domain Bacteria; phylum Spirochaetota; class Spirochaetia; order SZUA-6; family SZUA-6; genus SZUA-6. The sequence goes on from QNBI01000170.1 coordinate 3,088, forward strand.
ATTCACCAGTACTGGTATCTCTTCCGGCAGCGGCAGGCTATATAAAAGAATCCGACTTGCTATACCTGCATTACGGAGTTCAACAGCTTCATCTGTATTAGACACACCGAAAGTGGTAATTCCTAAAGCTTCGGCAGTTTTTGCTACGGCAACGGCCCCATGCCCGTAGGCATTCGCCTTAATACTCAAGGCTATAGATACAGTGGGACCTATATACCGTTTTATGGCTTTGAGGTTATCCCTTAGTATATTAAGATTTATAACTGCCCTTGTAGCACGCAATCTGTACTTTCCCAGGTTATACGGAGAAATTGTTTAAATACGGAAGCTCTGCCGCTTTTTCTCTAATTTCATTTTCATTGCTTAGAAGCACGGAAGTAGTATCCCAGGTTCCGGATAAAAATACCTGTCTGGCGGAGTTCGATATTCCTATTCTATACTCTTTACCACCCGCACCATTATCATTTTTAATACTTAAAGTTTTTTTATCCAGATTAATCGTAAGGATAGTTTCCGGGTTTTCCTTAACTATACTCATAATTTCATTAACCGGTTTTTCCTCCAGAGTAACAGCAGGAATACCGAGAGCAGTACAGTTTCCCAAAAATATTTCGGCAAATGATTCCCCGATAATTGCCTTAATACCTGCGCGCATAAGCGACTGCGGTGCATGCTCTCTGGAAGAACCGCAGCCGAAATTTTTATTCACTATTAAAATACCCGCCCCTTTATATCTCTTATCGTTAAAGGGGTGCTTCAACTCTTTACCATCTTTATCGAACCGTTCATCGTAAAATGCAAAATCACCAAGCTTGTCAAAAGTGACAGCTTTAAGGTACCTGGCCGGTATTATCCTGTCCGTATCTATATCATCGCCCGGAAGGGGAAGCCCCCTTTCTTCTATAATGTTTCTTACACTTTCATTATTAGCTTTCATACCAGTTCTCCATAACTCCTATATAAAATCACGTACATCAGCTACTTCACCGGCAACAGCCGCTGCTGCAACCATTGCAGGGCTCATGAGTAAAGTTCTTCCTGTTGGCGAACCCTGCCTTCCTATAAAATTCCTGTTGGAGGAACTCGCGCTTATCTCTCTTCCGTGAAGCTTATCCGGATTCATTGCCAGACACATGGAACAGCCTGCATGTCTCCATTGGAAACCCGCCTCGGTAAAAATTTTATCCAGGCCTTCTTTTTTGGCCATAGCAGCAACTTGCTTGGAACCCGGGACTGCAAGAGCTCTTACTCCCGGTGCAACTTTCTTCCCCTTTACAACAGCGGCAGCCTCACGCAGATCGCTTATTCTCCCGTTTGTACATGAACCTATAAAGGCTACGTCAATTTTAGTTCCCTTTATCGGCTCACCCTCTTTAAAACCCATATGATCATACGCTCTGGATGCAGTTTCCCTATCCTCTACTTCCGACAACCTTGGTATTCTATCCGAGACCCCCAGAGCCTGACCCGGATTTATACCCCATGTAACCATAGGTTCTAAATTATCAGCGTTCAAAAGAAACTCATCATCATACTCTGCGTCACTGTCCGAGGCGATACTCTTCCAGAAAGAAACAGCCCTGTTGAAGTCTTCACCTTTCGGTGCATATTTCCGCCCCTTTATATACTCAAATGTAATATCATCAGGATTGATGTATCCCGCTCTGGCTCCGCCCTCTATGCTCATGTTGCATATCGTGAGCCTTCCCTCCATTCCGAGATTTTCAATAGCAGGACCGGAGTACTCATATGCAAAACCTATTCCTCCCTTTACCCCTAACTCGGCAATTAGCTTAAGTATTATATCCTTAGCGTAAACCCCTCTTTTAAGACTTCCGTTTATTGTAATTTTCCTCACCATGGGTTTACTTATCGATAATGTCTGTGTAGCAAGAACATCCCTTATCTGCGAAGTACCGATACCGAAGGCTATTGTTCCGAGAGCACCGTGTGTAGATGTATGAGAATCTCCGCAAACTACCGTCATCCCGGGCTGTGTAATCCCTAATTCCGGGCCTATAATATGAACTATTCCCTGATATTCCGTATTAAGATTAAAAAATCTAATACCGAACTCCTTCGCATTCTTCTCCAGAGCCTCAATCATTTCCTCTGCAAGAGGATCCTTAAAGGGTCTATCCTGGTTATCCGTTGGCACTATATGGTCCACAGTTGCAAATGTTCTCTCCGGATACATTACCTTTAACCCACGTTCTCTAAGCATTTGAAACGCCTGAGGCGATGTAACCTCATGTATGAGGTGA
>QNBI01000171.1 GCA_003641675.1 Spirochaetota bacterium
AAATACCGATAATAACAAAATATACAGGAACGCAATAGAAAAGGTTGTATCTCTTTTAAACGGTAAAAAAGTAAAAACGCCACCTTCCTTTATTTCGAAAACAAAAGCTAAAAGGGTCGAAGTAATTAGCATTCCGAAAAAAGAAACAATTAAAGCGCCTCCCAAAAAAGAGGCTTTAAAAGCTAAACCTTCAGCACCCGAAGCAAAACCAGGCGGCAAAAAGCGTATGACCCCCATGTATTCTATTCCCGTTACAAATGAACTTTTTCATAACGGGAATGTAGAAGCATGGAAAAAAATTATCCAAAGCTATAGAACAAAACATCCCGACCTTGATGTCTATATATTCTACGAAGGTGAAAGAATACATGATATTAATACTCTCTTTAAATGGGGAAAGGTTAAACACGGAAGTGCAATATTAATATCAGTTGCAGGTGAAAATATTAAAGATGTGGCAAAACTCCAGAGATACCTTAAACAGGGGGCAAGTCCCATGTTCGAAGCTTTCCTGAGGTTCCCTGTAAATACTATATTAAATCTTTTTTAAGATGTTATTAATTAAAAATTAATGAGGCCTAATATGAAAAAAAACATACATTATTTCAGTAAAAGTGATTTTATCAGCAAAGAAAATATCCTGGAGAAGATAGGAATAAGAGGAAGACGAGCCATGGAGCTTGCATCCCTCAATTTACCAATACTTCCCGGTTTTGTAATAGATGCTGATATTTCATCACATCTGGATAAGTACGAAATTGTAGAGGATATAAAACCATTTTTTTCAAATATAAGCAGTTTAACGGGAAAACAATATAACAGCCCGGATAATCCTATGCTTATTAAAGTTGTAATAAGTCCCAATTTGGTGATTGCCACGTATCCGACTCTTCATAATTTTGGCCTTTCTGATAAAACTATACCCGGTTTTGCAAAATATGTCGGTGAAAATTTTTGCTATCACGAAGTGCAGTTTCTTATAAAAGGATTTCTAAATGTTGAAGCCAGAATTTTTGAACTTGACGGAAATGATGAAAAATATAAAGAGTACAAAAAGGCTGTAGAATCTATTTCCAAAGAACTCGAAAATAATGATAATGCCCAGCAGAGGAAAAAACGGATTGAAAAATATAAACCACTACTACCGAATAATTTTTTCTCGGATGCATATACCCAGCTAAAAATCTCGCTCAATGAAATTAGTAAATTATTAAAGCTTGACGATCAGAACCAGGAAGATACAGCTCTGCTTATCCAGCCGATGGTTTACGGAAATTACGGCAAAGATTCTGCAAGCGGAGACTTCTATTCTAGAAATATAATCACAGGAGAAAAGAAACTCTACGGTCATTATTTTCAGAATAAATTCAACGAAATAGGTGCTACGGGTAAGGATATAAATACAATATCCAAAACATATTTAAAAGAATTAGAAGATATAGCGCACCGTATTGAAGATCATTTCAAGGAAATTCGCTCTATACGCTTTACAATAGAAAACAAGAGACTATGGATTATTGATCAGAGAGCTGTAATGACCAAATCCGCACAGGCAGATATCAAAACTCTGCTTGATCTTTTTAAAAGGAAGAAAATCGAAAAAAAATATGCTGTTAAAAATGTAAAACCTCAGCAGCTTAATGAAATACTCCATCCTATAATAAACATCGATTCGGTAGAAAAACTTCCTGTTATAAACGGGGGTATCGCAGGTGCTCCCGGAGCAGCAATAGGCAGGGTCTTTTTCTCCACCGAGAGTCTTATAAACGAGTTTAGGAGCGCGCAGAAAAAAGGAGGAGATACAAATTTAATTCTATGTATGCCTGCTACATTTGCAGAAGACGTTAAGGCTATAGAAGTTGCAAAGGGTGTACTTTCCACAGAGGGCGGATATGCAGCTCATGCATCTGTTGTTGCCAGGCAATACGGCAAGGTATCTTTAGTTAAGACAGATTTAAAAATAAGCGGTAAGAAAGCTAATATAGGAGATACGGTTATCAGAGAGGGCGATTACATTACCTTAAATGTTCCCTATTATGATGAACCTTCTATTTACATTGGTAAAGCTGAACTAATAGAACCGGACCCTAAAGATTCCGGTTTGCTTGATTATCTTGAACTCGTTAAATCTTTTGTAAAAGATTTTAATGTACGAGCAAATGCAGACAATCCAAGAGATGCAGCTCTTTCGCGATCTTTCGGTGCTTCCGGTATAGGCCTTTGTAGAACTGAACATATGTTTTTTCATGCTGACAGAATTAATGTTTTCAGGGAAATGATTTTATCAGATTCAAAAGAAGATAGGCTGAAAGCTCTTGATAAACTAAGACCCATGCAACAGACAGACTTCTACAAAATATTCAAAATAATGGAAGGATATGAAACAACAATACGACTGCTGGATGCCCCCCTTCATGAATTTTTACCTCATAATGAAGATGAGATGGGTGCTTTTATAGCTTACCTCAAGAAACAGAAAGGCGGTAAAAATCTATCGGAGAAGGTAATCCGGGCCCGCTGCGATGCTATTAAAGAATTTAATCCCATGCTCGGCCATAGAGGGTGCAGAATTGCAGTTTCCTATCCGGAAATATATGAAATGCAGGTCAAAGCGATTTTCGAAGCTGTATATATGCTTAAGAAAGAAGGCATACACGTCCATCCGGAAATTATGATTCCACTTATAATGAATGAAAACGAACTTAAATTAATTGTTTACGGGAAAAAAATAGAAGGAAAGTCAATAAAAGGGCTTGTTGATATAGAAAAAGAAATACGTGAAGAGGCTAAATCGGAACCTGTAGAGTATAAGATAGGCACTATGATAGAGCTTCCGGTAGCAGCCCTTGGAGCAGGTGATATAGCAAAGTATGCTCAGTTTTTTTCTTTCGGTACAAATGATTTAACGCAGACAACAATCGGGCTTTCTAGAGATGACTTTAACAGCTTTATGCCCGATTACACACAGTTCGACCTCCTGGAAGAAAATCCCTTTAAACTGCTCGACAAACATGTGAAAGAACTTGTAAGTATTGCTGTCAAAAAAGGAAGAATGACAAGGCCAGACCTTGTTACCGGACTCTGTGGAGAACACGGAGCTGTGCCGGAGAATATACGATTCTGTATGGATACCGGCTTAAATTATGTTTCATGCTCATCTTATTCTATACCGATATCTCTGCTCGCTATCGCTCAGTATAATATTGAAAAAGCAGAGTAAAACTAATACTCTGGATAATTAGTTATTCTCCTTATAGAATGATAGAAAGGTTTTAGTCGGGCGTACATCTTTTTGTAAACGGCCCTGTACAGGTCGTCGTAAACAGAAATATTTTTTTTATCGGGGAGAATAGTTTCACTATCATGCGTCATTGCTTTGCTTGCAGTTTGGACGTCTAAAAAGTACTTTAAGCCTACAGAAGTATCTATTGCAGCCCCAAGGCTTGCAGTTTCAAAAATAGATGGTTTAATTACAGGAAGATTAAAAATATCTGCAGTTATCTGTAGAGCTTTTCGGCTCTGCGAACCTCCGCCCGAAACTCTCAACTCCACTATCTTATTTCCGCCTCTCCTTTCTATTTTATTAACACCGTCCTTGAGAGCATAACACAACCCTTCAATAATTGCCCTGTATAGATGTGCGCGCGTATGAACTTCCCCGAAACCTATTATTGCACCCTTTGCCTCCGGCCCGGGTATCTTTACTCCCGGAGACCAGAATGGCTGCAGAATAAGTCCGTTAGAACCTGGTGGAACCTGATCTAAAAGATTTTCGAAAAGCATTTCGGGTTCCATACCGTTTAACTTTGCATCCATTACTTCTTTTACCCCAAATTCACGTTTAAACCACGATACAAGCCAGAATCCTCTGTAAATTTGAATTTCCGGAGAGTACATACCTGGAATGACACTGGGATAGGGTGGAATAAAAGGGATAATCTCTATGTATTTTGCTGTATTTACAGAAGCTGTTGTTGTTGTACCAAAAGACAAACCCACGGAATTGGGGTTTTTGCATCCCGCTCCCAAAATCTCGCATGCCTTGTCCGCACCGGAAGCAATTATCGGTAGATTTTCCGGAAGAGAGGTTTCAACAGCAGCTCTATGTGAGACTGTGCCGAGTATTTCTGTTGGTTTTACAAGTTTCGGAAGCTGATCTTTCGGAACTGGAAATGCCTTCCATTTCCAGTTGGAAGCTTTACACCACCCAAACCTTTTATAGTCAAAGGGAATATATCCCACCTGTGAAGCAGAGGAGTCTCTGAATAGACCCGTTAGCTTGTATATAAGGTAACCAGATAAAAATAAAAACTTATGCGTTTTTTCTACAATTTCCGGCTCATTCTCTATAAGCCAGTTAATTTCCGCCTCGGACTGTGCAAAGCGCACGGTTTCCATCATATTTATAAGTCTAAAACCTAATTCGGTAATGTATCCAAGCGAACGGTATTTTTTTGTACGTCTCTGATCTGGCCATACAATTGCCGGCCGCAAAATATTACCGTTTTTTTCTATATTAACTAAAGTTGACCTTTGAGTTGTTATTGAGAGACCCTTAATTTTATCTGATAACTCTTTATTTTTATAGAAGAAAGCATTTGTACAATCCGAAAGCTTTTTCCAGAAATATTCCGGATTTTGCTCTGCCCAACCGGGTTTAGGAGAATAGTAAGACTGTATTTGTGTTTTTTCCAGAGCAACTATGGAGCCGTCTAAATCAAAACAGATAGTTCGTATACTCTGAGTGCCAACATCTATAGAAAGTAACAGATCGGACACTACCACACCATTAAGAAGCCCAGATACTGAACTTTTTTAATCCTTTGATTATTGCTTCTGCGCTCTTTATAGCGTCACTCTGAGGTACTCTCGCTTCTTTATTAAGTGTCTTTGAAAAAAATAATTTAATTGTATCAAAAACATCCTGTCTGTTGTAAAAAATAAACGCAAAATTTATACCCGTCGGTTTAAAAATTGTAAATGCAGAATAGGCAATAATCGGTTCTTTACTTATCATAACTTTGGTCTGATTTTTTGTTGTAATAATTTCTAGTTCGGAAAATCTATGAGGAATTTGTTCGTTAGAATCCCTTCTAAAAGGCTCAATATGTTTCCTGGGATAGTTAGGAGGTTGCACAAGTATAAACAGTTTGTTGCCGTCTGTCTGGAAAGTTAGTCCGTCTTCTGAAAGGTATAGGCTTTTTACTCCGTTATAGGCAACAATTTCATATTTTGAGTAAGTGGAATTGTCATTAAAAAAAGATGAGACTATATACCCTCCTTCTCTCGGAAGTTTATTTTGTGAATATGCCTGAAAAAGGTCCAAAGCTTTAGGTTGCATTTAT
>QNBI01000172.1 GCA_003641675.1 Spirochaetota bacterium
ATTTTTAAACCAGACTCTAGCACTGCCTAAAGGTGTTGTTCACGCTTTTATTGCTTTAAAAGATCGTGTTAAGAATCAAGACATATTTTCAAAGCAATTAGTGGTTACGCTAGGAAGTGAAGGTTTGTTCAATAAGCAGTTCATGAACAACCAGTCTAATTGTGTAGTGCTGGATAGGAGTCAATACTTTTTGAATGAGAAAGCAGTGATTAGTTATCCATGCTTTTCAAACGTTAAGCAAGGGTTTGGACAAGACCTTGTCGTGATTTTTAAAAACAATGCTGAAACAAAACGATTTGTTAAAAAAATAAACTTGCAAGGTGATGAATTCCAATTCTCAAAGCCTGGAACTTATTGCTTTAAAATTAGTCATGGCAAAGCAGTGTGCGTGAATGTGAGCGATGCATGGGTTAGCAATGAATTGTTAAAACAAAAATTGCAAGCTTTCAATGTTAAAGTGAAGAGCTTGTTAGTGGAGAACATTGCAAGAGAAAACATTGCAGGTAATGCTTCAAACTATTCAGTCATGATTTTGTTTGAAGACGAGTTGTTGAAAGACATAACTACTAAAAGCGATTTCACGTACTTGAAAGTTTCCAAGCCTGAAAAACAGTTATTCATTAAAGGTAAGCCAGTGTCAAGATTGTTCAGTGTTGATAGTGACGTTCCTTTAACAATACATGTTAAAGCTCCAAAAATTAAGTCTTTGCTTTACAAGTGTAGTGATTGGGACTTCCAAGCAAGTGTTTGTAAAGGTTCTTGGAAGTTTTTAAAAGTTTTAACACCTAGCAAGGATTATGATTTGGAATTAATGCCTGGCGATCCTGCCATTGGAGAAGTGGATTGGTGGAATTCTAGTTTTAAATACAGGAGGGAAGTTGTTATTCAAGAAAACAGTGGTTCAAACTTAACAAATTATGCTGTTGAGTTGCATTTAAACACTTCAGCATTAATTAGCGATGGTAAACTGCAAAGCAGTTGTGCTGATTTAAGGTTTGTCAATGCTAGTAATCAAGAGTTAAACTATTGGGTTGAAAGCGGTTGTAACACTACTAACACAACAATATGGGTTAATGTTTCATTCTTACAAGCTAGTCAAAACACTAGCATTTGGGTTTATTATGGGAATGACAGCGTCGCGAGTAAGAGCAATCCTGACAGTGTGTTTCAATACTTTGTAAACTTCACAAGAGACGGAGTTTTAACAACCGGTTCGGATCAAGATTTAACTCCCGATCAATGGGAAATCATTAATGATACAGCACTACACTTGTGGGGTAACAATTGGAAAAACACACCAATGAGTGTAACAATAAACGCTGATGGAACACAAATTCTTGAAGCATTAATGAAAGGCACTAACACTGTAGAGATTTACGCTATAGGATTTACTACAAGCCAAGGAATTGGGAGTTCAACAACAAACTACAAATTCGCAGGAACACAAAACTGGGGCATAACACCAGACACACCATACACAAACTACAACCAATGGCAAAAAATACAAGCAATACTAGACGACACAACACTACAAGGAACATGGAACTACTGGGTCTTCGGCAATGATGATGATGGAGGAAGCGACGGAGGAGCAGACGGCACTGGAAGCACAGGAAACGTAACATACAAAAACGTAAGAATAAGAGCTTACACAAACCCTGAGCCTAGCATTAGTGTTGGTGATGAGCAAGTTTTAACATTAAAAACGCCTGGCGTTTATGTTTCAAACGTGTTTGACCCTGGAAGCGCTAATGTTGATTATAAAGAAATAAATTATGGTTGGACTGCTCCTTCAGGAACAGCGTTAAGTGTTTATGTTAGGACGTCTAGTGACAATGTGTCTTGGAGTGATTGGTATGTCCAGATGAATGGTTCAACCATTGAAGCTCCTGACAACAGGTTTATACAATACAAAGTTGTCATGTCCACGGATAACACTACTAAAACGCCAGTGCTTGACTGGGTGAGGATTAGTTATGAAAAAACAACTGGCTCGTTTTCAAGCATTACTAGTGATTCAAGCTTGTCTTTAACAACTGGTGTTAACCCTTATGATTGTGGTAACTTGTCATCTGCAAATCTTGAATTGTTTGAAGACTTTAACGATGGTAATTACTCTGACGATTCTCCAATAACTTGGATCGTTGTCAATCAAGGCATTGAAGACGACACTGCTAACTGGACTGTTGTTAACGGCATGCTTTCAGAGCAAGGTAATGCTTACGACGACAGTGACAACAGGAACACTACTGCTTTAGGAACGTTTGTTTATCCTAACGGTTCTTACTCTTGGACTGATTTCAGGTTGAAAGCTACTTTAATGTCTGAAGACGATGACGGTATAGGCTTAATGTTCAGGTTTGTTAACAGCAGCACTTATTACAGGTTTAAATGGCAAGACCAAGCAGATGCTGCTACTGGATCAGTGCCTCATAGGCGTTTAGAAAAATTTGTTAATAATGCTTGGACTGTGCTTGCGAATGAAAACGTTGGTTACGATCAAGGCAAGCAGTACACAGTGATCATTGAAGCTATTGGTGATAATATCAAAGTGTACATTGATAATGAATTAGTGTTTAACGTGACTGACGACAGCATTAGTAACGGGAGTGTTGCATTGTATTCTTGGGGCGAAGAAGGTGCTTATTTTGACGACATAGAAGTTTGGGATTTGTCTAGCAATTCAAGTGATGGTTATAATAATAGTTGCCAGCCTGCTTGGGGGTTGACTGGTTTAAACCTCGGCGTTTACTCTGTCAGGGTTTTTGTTAATAATTCTGAAGGCAGTGTTAACACTAGCTCTCAAATCATTCAAATACCTGTTTACGCTAGAACTCAATTTACTAAGATTCAATCAAATCCTGAAGTACAAGCCCAATGTAGGGCTATAACTTTAAACACTACATTGCTTGATGATTTAGGACAAGCAGTTAAAAATGCTAATGTAAGCTTTTATGATGAAAAAGATAGTGTTCTATTAGGGTTTAACATCACAAACAATGAAGGTGTTGCAAGCATAAATATCAACCTGTCATGCACTGCTAGTTTAGGATTTCATGATGTGAAAGTGTTGTTTAACGGTAATGATTCTTTATTTTTAGAAAATGCTTCAAGGATTGACACTCAAGTGTTCAAGGTTAGCAGTGTGCCAGTAATCCACTGGGTTAATGCCAGTCCTAAAGTTTCAGGTATAGGTCTTGTTATTGGGTTGACTGCTAATGTCAGTGACGTTGTAGGTTTAGACGCTGTGCTGGTAAATATTACGAAACCTGATTTAAGCACAGAAGTTTTTGAAATGCAACTAGGTGGTGATGGGTTGTATTATTATAATTACACTGCTTGGATCGCGGGAAATTACAGTTTTATAGTAATCGCTAACAATACTGATGGAATAACGAGTTATAGCAATGCTTCAAATTTCTCAATAACTGCTCGCGCAAGATTAGACGTTGCCACTGAGAAGCAAGCTTATAAAAACTTTGAAACAGTTTACATCGCAACGCGTGGTGATGACTGGTGGAATAATTCTTGGCTTTACAGGAAAGCGTTTTACGTACATTCAAACGTTAGCATTGCAGAGTACCAGTTATTCTTAAACATTAACACTTCAGAACTAATAAGTACTGGAAAGTTAAACCCTGATTGTAGCGATTTAAGATTCGTTTCAGACATGAATATTTACAAACTCCCAGTGACTGTTAAAAACACTGAAAGCCAAAACTTGCAAAACGCGACAGTGCAAGTACTCATAACTGATGAAGAAATTATAAACCACTTGTCTGGAAATGGTGATGATTTAAGAGTTTTTGACACACAAGTTGAAAACCCTTACGATAATGAGAGCAACATTGCTTTCTGGGTTGAAGGCGTTTCAGAATCTGGGTTGAGTGTTTGGGTTAGAATCCCTTATTTAAGTGTTGGTGAAGAGAAAACATTATACTTTTACTATGGCAACCCAAACGCTGAAAGCGAGAGTAATTATTCAAGAACGTTCCCAAAACTTGTTGGTGAAGTTGGAACAATCAATGTTTCTAGCTCTTGGGGATTAGCGAATTTTTCAACAAGTTTTGAACAACCACCAATCGTTGTTTCAAGCTTGGTAACTGTTAACGAAAATGATGCTGCAGCGCCAAGAATTGCTAACATCACTGCTAACAATTTCAGTGTGAAAGTTGAAGAATCTGTGGAAGGTGATGGGTCTCACAGCGTTGAAACAGTTGACTGGATGGCTGTTATACCTGGGAACTGGATTGTGGCTGGTAAAAACTTGCAAGCCGGCAATTTAACAACAAACGCTGCTGGAAGCGCTTCTAGCGATTACAGAACAGTTAGTTTTTATGAAAGTTTTGCAACAAGTCCTGTCGTGCTTTCACACGTAGACAGTTTCAATGATCCTGAACCAGTGCACACGCGCATGCAAAGCGTGACTAGTTCTAACTTCCAAGTAAAGCTTGAAGAAACAAATTCTTCAGGAGACACTCCTCACGATTATGAAACCATTGGCTGGATAGCACTTAGCAATAGTTACTCCTATGACGATTTCAGCTTGGCTTTAGGAACAGTTGTTACTGATGAAAACTGGGCTAGCTTGATGTTTTACACTGGCAGGTCTTACATTGCTAAAATGCAAACAGAGAATGGTGGTGATAACTCTCATGAACGCTTGAGCAAAACTAGCACTAGCGCTTCTGTTCGCGTTGAAGAAGAAACTGGTTATGATGGAACTCACATCACAGAAACGTTTGGGTGGATAGCTGCTACCCCAGGCTTGATCAGAGGTGCTGAAAAGCATGACTTGCAAGTAACTATTGGTTCTGAAACAGCGTTAAACACTATTAACAAAGAGTTAGACTTTTACGTTGAGAATTGTAATTCTAGCAACACAACAGTGATTGTTCAAACTCCTGCAGTGAGTGCTAGCCAGGCAGTTAGGGTTTACATGTATTACGGCAACCCTTCAGCTGAGAGCGCTAGCAACTTGACAGCAGTTTTTAGTTACGACCAGCCTAGAATTGTAGGCTATGTTGTGAGTGAAATACTAGCAAATAATGATTTGCAAGTGTTAAGCCTTGACAACAACAACCAAATCATTGCTGGAAGCACAACGCTAAACCTAGACTTGCAAGAAGCAGGAACAATACCAGCTAGCAGTTTAACCCAAGGAACAGCGATCAAAGCTAAGAGTTTGTTCCAAGCAGACAGTAACGCTGAAGGAACAGACATCATAAGCCCAGCAAGCTGGGCTGGAACACAATTCACATACGACATGTACAGATATGATAATTACTTCGCAATACTAAGCCCATG
>QNBI01000173.1 GCA_003641675.1 Spirochaetota bacterium
AAAAGAGCTTGTGAAATGGTCTGCTCATATGCGCAATTTACCGCCTTCACCGGATATTTCCGCTTTAATATGACAAATAATAAAACAATTCAGGAACCGGCATAATAATAAGGATTATTGATTAAACAAAAGCTCCTGTATAACATTTTTAATCTTTTTAAGATTTAAAGGTTTTCTAAAGTGGAATTCAATATCATTACTGGACAGAATATCAGAATTACTTTCACCAGTAACCATAATTATAGTAGATGAAGGATGGTTCTGTTTAATGCATCTTGCCAATTCAACACCATTCATCCCCGGCATCGCATAATCGGAAATAATAATATCATACTTTTCCTGGTTGAGCAGCTTAAGCGCTTCTGTTCCATTGCTTGCTGTAACTGTAGTACATTCCGGAAAAAACAGAGAATGTTTTAAAAGATGTCTTATTAATTCGTTATCATCTACAATTAATAATCTTTTTTCCATTATTACTTGTCCTTTTTTAAATATATACAACTATGAGTATAGATTGGTCAAGCATTATTTACAACCTTCGGTTTGTAGCATTCTTATGTTTTAATCTGTAATAATGAAAAAATATTCTATGGATCAAGAAGGAATCGGAAAAAAAATAAAACAATTCCGAAATAAAAGAAATTTAACCCAGAGCGAACTGGCGGAACGGATTAATGTTTCATACCAGCAGATACAAAAATATGAGAGAGGAAAAACCAGAATATCAGTTCAACGGTTAATTTCAATTACAGAAGCTCTGGATATTCCAATAAACAGCTTTTTTCGGAATGATAATTCCTTAATAATTTCTGATAAAGGTGATCCGTATGTAATCAATAATCGATTCCAGTATGAACTTACAAAAGAAGAGGCTGAATTTATGAAACTCTTTCGAAAGATAACTAATAAGAAAATTCGGGAAGGAATTCTTAAACAGTTAAAAGGAATTATTGAACTCGAATCAAAAAAATAAAACAGATATTTTCTAAAGCTAGTTTTAAAAGCTGAAACTTTTCCCCATTTCCAACAAAATATACAATAAATTTACACAATTTTAAAAGCAAAAATTAAAAAAACTCTTTATAGATACTATAGGGAGTAAATGGATATGAAAGCTAAACTTAAGAATATTCCGAAATTTGATCGTCCCCGTGAAAAGTTAGCTCAAAAAGGTGTGAAAGCTCTTTCTGATCTCGAGCTTATTGCCATTATTCTGGGAAGCGGTGTAAAGGGAAAAGATGTATTTAAAATTGCTAAAGATATTATGGAAGCGATCAGTAACGACTTTAATAATATCTCCCTTGACAAATTAAAAAACATAGAAGGTATAGGGCTTGCAAAATCATCACAAATAGTAGGCTCTATCGAACTGACAAAAAGATTTCTTCTAAAAGAGGGGATCAAAATTAAATCGCCGGAAGAAGTATTAAAATTGGTTAACGAATTAAGAAACAAAAAACAGGAATATTTTATAACAATTACAATAGACGGCGCGTCCGGTCTAATTAAAAAAAGAATTGTATTTATTGGTACTTTAAATCAGAGTATCGTCCATCCGAGGGAAATCTTTTCTGCGGCGATAACGGATCATGCTGCAGGAGTAATCTTTGTGCATAATCATCCATCCGGATTTGTTCAACCCAGTAAAGAGGACATTTTAATTACGCATCGTTTATTTAAGGTCGGTGAATTAGTAGGGATTAATGTAATAGATCATATAATTATAAGTAAAAATGATTATTACAGTTTTAAAGAGCATAGGATATTGACAGGTTCGGACTAAATAGAGCTTCCGATTTCCAGACTGGAGCTTGTAAAAAAATTCAGCTACAGTGAAGCACACAAGGTACTTTACGTTTTTACCGATTTTTTCAGTCACAGGCCTGCATGCAAAACATGTATCGGAATATCCATGCTCATCGAATCGTCGATAACCCGGGATCTTCGAAAAGCCCTGCAGAGCGCTTTTCCAGAACTTTCAGTACAGTTTGTGTAAAAACAACTTAAATAAAGCCGAATTTTACAGAAAAAACAGAAAAAAATGCTTAAAAAATAAATATTTGATTTATTTTTTTAAATAATATATAATTGGAGACAAAAATTTATTAGGAGGTTCTCAAAATGACGACGCTTATTGTACTTGTCGGGATAACCATATATGTCGTTCTCTACCTTACCTATGGTAAGAAACTGGAGAAAGATGTAGTAAAGGCTTCCAACGACAACCCCACGCCCTCACAGAGACTCTACGACGGGGTGGACTACGTACCTGCCAGAAAAGCAGTCCTTTTCGGGCATCACTTCGCCTCCATTGCTGGTGCGGCTCCCATAATAGGACCAGTACTTGCAATGGCCTGGGGATGGGTGCCGGCACTGGCCTGGGTCTGGTTCGGCAACATCTTTATCGGAGCTGTTCATGACTACCTGGCTTTAATGGCATCGGTAAGATACGATGGCAAATCTATACAGTTTGTCGCATCGGACCTTATAACAAAAAGGACAGGTACACTGTTCTACTGGCTTGTTTTCTTCCTGTTAATTCTTGTAATTGCAGCATTCGGCGCAGTTTTAGGCGGAATGTTTGTAAGCAGTCCGGCGGTACCGTCTGCCTATATTTTAAAGGTTCTGGCGGCATTAATACTAGGTGTGCTTATGTACAGGCTAAAAGTAAACTTTGCCCTGTCAACTATTATCGGTGTTATAATGCTCGGCCTTGCTATATGGGGCGGTACAATTATTCCATTAAAGGCCACCTACAATGTGTGGATGATAGTAATGTTTTTCTACATTATTATAGCTTCGGCAATACCGGTAAATGTGCTTCTGCAGCCCAGAGATTACCTTAACTCATGGCTTCTCTACTTCGGTCTGTTTATAGGTGCAATCGGTGCTATTTTTACTCTGCACCCATTTACAGCTCCCGCTTTCACGAGTTTTTCACCGCTTTTAAGCGGAAACAAGCCGACTCCTTACTGGCCTGCAATACCGTTAATTATTGCCTGCGGGTCTCTTTCCGGGTTCCATTCACTGGTTGGTTCGGGTACATCCTCCAAACAGCTTGAGAAGGAAAAAGACGGTTTAATGATCGGATACGGAGCTATGCTCACCGAAGGTTTTCTATCTACTATAGTTATTATATCTGTTTCGGGTTTCGGTTATGCACTCCTTAAAAATGCAGGCACGAACATCTCTGCTGCTGGCTGGGGCACTCAGTACACTACTGCAATGATGAGTAAATATCCCAAAGCTGCAATGTTTACAGCTTCCTATGCGCAGATGGTGAACAGCACATGGCTTAACTTTATTCCTATTAAAATTGTACAGGTTATTGCCGGAATGTGGGTTGCCTCATTTGCAATGACAACTCTCGATACAACAAACAGGCTCGGAAGGTACTGCTTAACAGAGCTGCTTTCCCCCCTTAAGAATAAGAATGAAGGGGCATACAGATTCTTTACAAACCGATGGATTGCATCGTTAATACCTGCTGCGATAGGTATCTGGCTTGCTTGGAGCAAGAACTTTACCATTCTCTGGCCGTCCTTCGGTTCTGCGAACCAGCTAATAGCATCCATAGCTCTACTTACAGGTTCTGCATGGGTAGCAAAAAAACTTAAATCCAAAGCAGCTGCAGTTGCTGTTATACCCGCATATTTACTGTGGGTAACAGTAACAGCTGCTATTATCTGGTTTATGATAGTTATTCTGCCGGGAACAATTGCCAAGAGTCCGGCAACAGGTATAACTGTTATGATAATAGAGGCTATAATGATCATTATGAATTTTGTATTCATCATTGATTTCTTAAGAACATATAAAAAACCGTTAAAAGCAGAAGCAGAATCTTAATTCCAAGAAGATTAAAGGGTGCACCTTAGAAAAGTGCACCCTTTCTTTATATTTCATTTAGCTCCGGCCTATGAGCCAACTTTGCACCTAAAGGAAACTGTGTATAAACTCTACAGGATTTAAAAAATGGAAAATAAAAGTCCGGTAATTAATTTTCTTAAAAAAATCTTAAATTCCATAAAGTGGCTTGTTAGCGTAATGGGCGAGTCCCATAAAAACCGGGTAACAGAACTTACAGCCTATGAAGAAAGGGAGCTTGAGAATATCTTTATTCTGCTCCTT
Organism: Spirochaetota bacterium; assembly: GCA_003641675.1. Lineage (GTDB taxonomy): Bacteria > Spirochaetota > Spirochaetia > SZUA-6 > SZUA-6 > SZUA-6. The sequence continues at coordinate 4,132 of QNBI01000173.1, forward strand.
ATGGGTTCCTTTACAGGTATTCCATCCCCTCCGGCATTCCTTGCAGTAGAACTCTTTCCATACCTGGAACATGAATTAAAAATTCTTGAGGTGCGTGCAAAGGATTCATCGGATGCCCTGTCCGAACTTGCAGGACTTCTCGATATCGATTAGGATAACAACAAACTATGAAAACAGTTTTTTTTACAGGAAAAGGCGGGGTGGGTAAATCCACAATGGCTTCGGCAGCTGCATGGCAGCTCGCATCAACAGGAAAACGTGTTCTTGCCGTATCATTTGACCCTGCTCATAACTTAGGCGACATATTCGGATTAAAACTTACCAACAAAAAGAAAAAATTCGATAAAAAACTTTACTTAATGGAAGTAAATCTCGAAAAATCCTCCAGCAAATACATTAAAGACAACATAAGCCTCTTAGAGAGCATATACAGTTACCTAAAGCCCTTTAACATGGAACGTTACTTTCAAGTACTAAAGTATTCCCCGGGAATAGAGGAGTATGCATCTTTAACTGCACTTGAGGAGCTTATAAGGACAGAGAAGAACTTTGACTATATTATTGTAGACACACCGCCAACAGGCCTTACCATAAGAATACTTGCGCTTCCGCTTGTTACGCTTTCCTGGATAGACAGGCTTAAGAAAATAAGGAGCAGTATTCTTGAAAAAAGATACACCATACACAATATAAACGGAAAAATTTCAGAAAAGGGCGTTAAACTTGCCTATAAGGAAACTGACGATATGGTAATGAAAAAGCTTTCGGAGATAGAGACACGCTTTTTAGCCCTTAAGTCATTCCTCGAAGGGGACAACAATTCTATTGTGGTTGTTTTTAATCCGGATTTCCTGTCGCTGCGTGAATCACAGAGACTTATAAATGATCTAAAAGAACTGCATCTGCCCTTCCGTACAGCAATAAACAACAAGGTGGAAGAAAGATATATTAAAGATGCCGAAGATATAGAGAAAAAGCTTCTTAACGAAGTTCCTTCTGTTAAACGGTTACGTATTAAAAGGATAGAACCTCCTCCTGAAAAAGGATATACTATTAATGAAAACCTTACAGGGGTTTTGTTTTAGTTTCCGGTACAGTCATGGTTTATTATACAGTGCAAATACGACCGGAAAGGGCAGTAAATTTACTAAAT